>JBDSSV010000304.1:0-3611 GCA_039928535.1 Burkholderiales bacterium | reverse complement strand
ACCAGCAGCGCCCCGTTGCCCGGCTTTTCCGGCTCGGTACTGGCGTTTACAAACTCTGCGGGGAACGGCCGCGGCCCGACCGGCACGATCTTCCATTGCGCTTTGTCCACCGGCGTGCGCTGCTGATATTCGTCGATCGAGGCCACCGGATAAGTACCTGGCGCGCGGCTCGAAGGAATCTGCGGTATGCGTACGAAGATGATCGCTTCCACGTCATTCTTCAGCAATTCTTCGTACGCGCTGGCCGCACTCCGTGTTGCGGGCTGCGCGCCAGCCAGTTGCAGCAAGTCGTTGCCCACCGCATCGAACGCGACGGCCGGGTACAAGCGCGTCTGCTCCTCGCGCAGATAGTCAAACGACTGCTTGCCGCTGTCGAAGCTCAGCTCCTTCGCCGCCATGTAGGGATATGCCACAGCTGCTTTGGCATAGCTCGTGGCGCCGCGCATCGGGACGGCCCAGCCCAGGGAGCGCAGCGTATCGACACTAATGCCTGCGCAGTTCGCGCCCGCGTGCCGGTAACGGAAATCATGGCGATAGAAATGGTCGTAAACCCGCGCAATGGCGCTTTGATAGGTGTACGCCGCGCGGTCCCCGCGCAGCAGAGCGACCAGCATATAGGACGGCCGGTAATAGGACTGGCCGCTGTTCAAGTCCATCAGGTAGTTGTCCATCGGCACCGTGGCGGCGATGATGCCCTTCTCGCTGACCGAATCGAGGTTGTAAAAATTATTGACCAGCCAGTCGCTCCATTCGCCGCCCGCCCCGCGGCGGCCGGTCACGATCGCGAAATGCCCGCCGTGCGCTTCGTCGTCGTCACCTTGCGCGCCGTTGAGCATGACACCCATCGCCGCGAGATTGTCCCAGTTGCGCGGCTGCCCTGGATTGCGTTCCCAAAGCAAGCGCGTTTCATAACTCGCCGCGTTATCCGCCCGGCGTACGAGTGACATCAACGTTTCACCCGCAGTCAGCGGCGCGAGCTTGCCCGCGGTCGGTTTGATTACATAGTCCTGCGGCCAGATCGTGCGCGCCGTCACAGCCGGCCGGCCAGCGGGCCCCGCATCGACGGTGCCGCGAATGCGCAGCGGGCGTTGCGCGAAGAACTTCACGCTGCTCGCGTCGTAATACGAGAGATTGGAAGGAATTTTCGGCGTCACCGCAAATCGCGCAATGGTGCCGTCTGTCAGCCGCAGAGCGTCGCCGGAGTCCTGCAGCCTGGCGTTGGTAATTACATTGGGAGAACCAATCCACACCAGCGGCGGCCGCGCCTGAAATTCCTCCTTGCCTGCCGTCGCATACCAGCGCCGCACGTCGTCCTGCGCGTGCACGCCCCGGGACGATCCGGCGACGTTCGTACCCGACTTGGGAATCGCCACGAGGTCGCCCCTGAAATACCAGAGCGCTTCTTTGGACGTCGCGCAATCCGCGCAGTCCCCCGGCACCAGACGGAAATCCTCGGCAGGAAACAAACCCAGGCTGCCGGCGGCAAGCGCGGGCTGTATGCCCGACTCGATCTTTTCCGATGCAGCTGACGCTGAGATGACGGCACTGAACGTCGACAGCCACAACAGCACGTTGGCAAATACCGTCCTCAGCAACCCCGGCTTCAACACCGTCACCTCCCTGTTGGCAACTGTCTTTTGCACCATGCTAACCGCATATCCGCTTGCCGTAGCCGCCGGCTAAACATTTTTCCTGATATAGCCGGCCACCGTCGTCATCGCCTCGACCAGAAATTTCTTGTTGATCCAGAAATAGACTTCCTTGCCCTGCTTGCTGCTCTGAAGCACGCCCGCTTCGCGCAAGATGCGCAGATGATGCGATACCGCCGTGCGGCTCAGTGTGGACACCTGCACGATCTCGCCGATATTGAGGCGCTCGCCAGCCTCGAACGTGAGCAGGATGCGCTGGCGGTGCTCGTCGCCGAGCGCGGCGAATACCTTGGAAATATTGCGCCATTCGCGCGGAATGGCACGCATGTAGTTCTTATTCATAACTACATTATTAGTTATTTAGTTATGACGTGTCAAGCCACGGCCTTGTGCGGACATCCCCCGTCAGGGACACCCCGATGATCAGGGCCTGGCGTCGAGCAGTTCCAGTGTCCAGCCCACGCCGAAACCGGTGGTGTCGGAGGCGACCGCGCCGAGACCGCCTTTGCTGCTGCTCGCCGACAGGTCAACGTGCAGCCAGGGCGTGCTGCCCACGAAACGGCCCAGAAAGCGCGTCGCGAGGATGTGATCCGCTTCGCCTTCGAGCGTGCATTGCTTGACGTCGGCGATCTTGCTGTCGAGCGCGCTGTCGTAATCTTCATCCTGCGGAAATACGCATACGCGTTCGCCCGCCGCGCGTCCGGCGGCGACGGCCTGTGCGGCGAGCTCGTCGCTGGTCGCGAAAACCCCGCTGTAGCGGTCGCCGAGCGCGGCATGCATGCTCCCCGTGAGCGTCGCGAAATCGACTATCAAGTCCGGCTTGCCGCGCGCGGCGAGCGTCAGCGTGTCCGCGAGCACCATACGCCCTTCGGCATCGGTATGCATGACTTCGATGGTCGTGCCGTTCAGCGCGCGCACGACTTCGTTTTGATGATAGGCGCGCGGGCTGATGTCGTTGCGCGAGATCGCGAGCCAGCAATCGATATTGAGAGGCAATTTCATGCGGGTTGCCGACAACAGCGTGCCGAGCGCCACCGCCGAGCCGTTCATGTCTTCGTGCATCGCGTACATATAACGTGCGGGTTTCAGGTTATGCCCGCCGGTATCGAAACAGATGCCTTTGCCGACCAGTGCCACGGTGCGCGTCGCGCGCGAGTGCGAATACCGCAGATGCACGATCGCCGCATCGTGCATGTCGCTGCCCTGCGCTACCGCGCAAAATGCGCCGGCGCCCATTTTTTTAAGCTTTTTATAGTCGTATTCCTCGCGCTGCCAGCCGTGCTCTTTCGCGAGCGCCTTGATAAGTGCGCGATACGCGGTTGGCGTGAGCTCATTGGGTGGCAATACAGTGAGCTCGCGGCACAGCACGTTGCCTTCCGCGCGGGCGCGCCACGCTGCAAAGCCATCGGCGTCGCGATACCCGTACAAATGTACGCCCTTGAGCGGCTTGCGCGCAGGTTTCTTCTTGCGCTCGGGCAGCGCCGCGCCGTTAACCCATGCGCAGTACACGGCGAGCTGCGCCGCGCGCTCGCGCTTCTTGTCGTCACCGACGACGACTATCGCGATCTCCGCCGGATTTTCAGCGAGCAGCGGCTGTAATGCACTACGCAATGCAGTCAATGCTGCAAAGGCCGGCTTGCGCGCATCGAACATTACCCAGCTCGCCAGCGCCCCGTTACCGAGAGTGCCCGTAACCGCCGCTTTCGCGAGCTCGCCCCCTTTCATGTGGCGCCGCGCCAACAGCGATGCCAGCACCTCACCGGCCGGCCAGGCACGCGACGACTCCTTCGCCAGCGGCAAAATAAACAAAAGATGAGTGTGGCCGCGCAATGCCTTTGTGTTCGGCGCCGCAGCGTGCTGAGTCAGTTTGGCGAGCATAATTTCCTGTCAGGGCGGGAGCACTGCAATTATAATCTTTCCATGTGCCCGCTCCTGCAAACCGTTGGCAAGACAGGCGGCGCC
>JBDSSV010000303.1:0-4886 GCA_039928535.1 Burkholderiales bacterium | reverse complement strand
TTTTCGCTGTTCTCGCAAATGACGCCGCCGCCGGGCAGCGCCGGCGGACTGCTCAACGCAATAGTCGGCAGCGTGCTGATGGCGACGACGGCGACGCTGATCGGCACACCGGTCGGCATTCTGGCGGGCACCTATCTCGCCGAATACGGGCGGCGCGGCTGGCTCGCGCCGGCAACGCGATTCATCAACGACATCCTGCTGTCAGCTCCGTCGATCGTTATCGGCCTGTTTATCTATTCGGTCTATGTGGCCCAGGTCAGGCACTTCGCGGGCTGGGGCGGCGCGTTCGCGCTGGCGCTGATCGTGATTCCGGTGGTGGTGCGCACGACCGACGATATGCTGAAGCTGGTGCCGGACAGCCTGCGCGAGGCGGCCATCGCGCTCGGCGCCCCGAACTGGAAAATGGTGGTATTCGTTTCGTACCGCGCGGCGCGGGCCGGCATCATCACCGGCATCCTGCTCGCGGTAGCGCGCATCAGCGGCGAGACGGCGCCGCTGCTCTTCACCGCGCTGAACAACCAGTTCTGGTCGTTGAACATGAATCAGCCCATGTCCAACCTGCCGGTGGTGATATTCCAGTTCGCGATGAGTCCCTATCCCGACTGGCACCGTCTCGCCTGGGGTGGCGCCATCCTGATAACGCTCGGCGTGCTCGCGCTCAATATTATTGCGCGCACCCTGTTCCGGCGCTGATGCCGACGTCACGCCTTTCACCGGACTTCATCGATGACTGAAGCACTGCATTTCGAGAACCCGAAGCTGAAGGTCAATAACCTCGACTTCTATTATGGTAAGTACCAGGCCATCAAGGGCGTGTCGCTGGACATTCCGGCCAACAAGGTCACGGCTTTCATCGGGCCTTCGGGCTGCGGCAAGTCGACGCTGTTGCGCACCTTCAACCGGCTGTACGAACTTTATCCCGACCAGCGCGCGGAAGGCGAGATCCGTCTCGACGGCAACAACATACTCGGCAAGACGCAGGACATCACGCTTCTGCGTGCGAAGGTCGGCATGGTATTTCAGAAGCCGACGCCGTTCCCGATGTCAATTTACGACAACATCGCGTTCGGCGTGCGCCTGTACGAGAATCTCAGCCGCGGCGAGATGGACGAGCGCATCGAATGGGCGCTGACCAAGGCCGCACTGTGGAAAGAAGTGAAGGACAAGCTCAACCAGAGCGGCACCAGCCTGTCGGGTGGCCAGCAGCAGCGGCTGTGCATAGCTCGCGGCATCGCGATCAAGCCGGAAGTGCTGCTGCTCGACGAGCCGTGCACCGCGCTCGATCCGATATCCACTGCGCGCATCGAAGAACTCGTCGCCGAACTCAAGGCCGATTACACCGTGGTCATCGTGACGCACAACATGCAGCAGGCCGCGCGTGTTTCGGACTACACTGCTTATATGTATCTCGGCGAGCTGATCGAGTACGGGGCGACCGACAGAATATTCATCAAGCCCAGACGCAAGGAAACCGAAGACTACATCACCGGACGGTTTGGATGAGCCCGTCCCTGGAGTGCATGCCATGACCGACCATTCGTCAAAACAGTTCGACATCGATCTTGAAACGCTGCGCTCGCGCGTGCTGGAAATGGGCGGGCTCGTCGAAGCGCAGATACTCGCGGCGATCGACGGCCTGACCTCGGGAGATCTGCCCGCGCTCGACGCCGTGATCGCTGAAGACCACCATGTCAACGCGCTCGAAGTGAGCATAGACACCGACTGCAGCCAGTTGATCGCGCGCCGCCAGCCCGCCGCCGGCGACCTACGCATGGTGCTGGCCGTGATCAAGATCGTGACCGACCTCGAGCGCATCGGCGACGAAGCCGCCAAGATCGCGCGCATGGGCAAGCTGAGTTACGGGCGCGCGCGCATGCCGAGCACGCCGGTGGCCGCGGTCAAGCACGTTGGCGATATCGCTCTGGGCATGCTGCGCAAGGCGCTCGATGCGCTCGCGCGACTGGATCCGGCGGCCGCCGCCTCCATCGTGCGCGAGGATTTTGCGATCGACGAGGAATTCCGCGCCATCGTGCGGCAGTTGATCACGTTCATGATGGAAGACCCGCGCACGATCTCGCAGTCGCTCGAAATCCTGTGGATCGCAAAGGCGATCGAGCGCATCGGCAACCATGCGAAAAATATGGCAGAGCAGGTGATCTACATCGTGAAGGGCACCGACGTGCGCCACACCTCGGTTGAAGAACTCGAACGCGAGGCCCTCAGTTGAAGCGGGGCAGCGTATGAGCAGCGACATCCTCGTCGTCGAGGACGAGCCGGCGATCCAGGAACTGATCGCAGTCAATCTCGAGCACGCCGGGCATCGCGTTCAGCGCGCGCACAGCGCGGCGGAAGCCGACGCGATGATCCGCGAAATCCGGCCCGACCTCATACTGCTCGACTGGATGCTGCCCGACGTCGCCGGCACGGTGCTCGCGCGCAAGCTGCGCGCCGACACGCGCAGCAAGGACATTCCCATCATCATGCTGACGGCGCGCGCGCAGGAGCAGGACAAGGTCGAAGGGCTGGACGCGGGTGCCGACGACTACATCACGAAGCCGTTTTCGACCAAGGAACTGATGGCGCGCATCAAGGCCGTATTGCGCCGGCGCTCGCCGCAGCTCACCGACGACGTGATCGAGATCAAGGGGCTGCAACTGGATCCCGCTACCCACCGCGTAACGGGCAACGGCCGCGAGCTCGATCTCGGTCCGACCGAATTCAAGCTTCTGCATTTTTTCATGACCCACCCCGAGCGCGTCTACAGCCGCATGCAGTTGCTCGACCAGGTGTGGGGCGACCACGTGTTCGTCGAGGAGCGCACGGTCGACGTACACATCCGTCGCCTGCGCCAGGCACTGGAGCCGAGCGGCCATGACAGCCTGATCGAGACGGTGCGCGGCGCCGGCTACCGCCTGCACGGCTGAAAAAAGCTCGCGGCCGCGCCGGCCTTTCCAGCGTGAGATAATCACGCAGTCAATTCCGGCGCGCGGCTTTGAATGGATAGACTACTCTTACGCACCGTCTCGCTGATTGCGCTGATCGCCTTCGTCGCGTGGGTCGCGCATCATGCTTTCGGGGCGGACGCCGGCTGGCTGGTGTTTTCCGGCGGCGTGGTGCTGCTGCTCCTGCATCATATCCGGCACGTCGAAATTCTCACGCGCTGGCTGAAGGCGCCGGTAGCGGGCAAAGTGCCCGTAGGCAGCGGCGCGTGGGACTATATTTTCTCGCTGCTCTACCGCTTCGAGCGCATCAAAACCCGTCAACAACAACAGCTCGCCAAGACGCTGGTGCGCTTTCGCCAGGCTGGACGCGCGCATCCTGACGGCGTGGTAATCCTCGACGCGGACAACCGCATCGAGTGGTGCAACGACACCGCGGAAACGCACTTCGATCTCGATGCCGAATCCGACGTCGGCCAGCCGGTCGTCAATCTCATGCGCCAGCCCGAGTTCGTCGCTTACGTGGAGTCCGGCGACTACGCGCAGCCGCTGGAGCTGCGTTCCAATCGCGCCGGTGGCGCTGTGTTCGCGGTGCAGATCATCCCCTATGGCGATGCGCAAAAGCTCCTGTTGTCGCGCGACATCACGCGCCTCGAAAAGCTGGAGACGATGCGCCGCGATTTTGTCGCCAACGTGTCGCACGAGCTGCGCACGCCGCTGACCGTGCTGTCGGGTTTCCTTGAAACCATCAAGGAACTGCAGCTCGATCCACAGCGCTCGCGTGATTACATCAATCTGATGGCCGAGCAGGGCAAGCGCATGGAACGCATTGTCGAAGATCTGCTGACGCTGTCGACGCTGGAATCCGCGCCCAACCCGCCGCTCGACGAGCGCGTGCGCGTGGCGCCCCTGCTTGAACGCCTGCGCGTCGAAGGCGAGGCATTGAGCGGCGGCAAGCACAATGTCTTGCTCGACGCGGCGCCCGGGTTCGATCTGCTCGGCGCGGAAAACGAAATCGCCAGCGCATTCGGCAACCTCGTCACCAATGCTATCCGCTACACGCCCGACGGCGGCGAAGTGCGCATCGCCTGGCGCGCGTCCGCGGATGGAGCCGAGTTCGCGGTAAACGACTCCGGCATCGGCATCGCACCCGAGCACATTTCGCGGCTCACCGAACGCTTCTACCGTGTCGACCGCGGCCGCTCGCGCGCCACCGGCGGAACCGGCCTGGGACTGGCGATCGTCAAGCACGTGCTGAGCCGGCACCAGGCCACGCTTGAAATCAGGAGCGAAGCCGGCAAGGGCAGCCGCTTCGCCGCGCATTTTCCCGCGCGGCGCGTGGTGCCGGCGCCGCTGGTCGCGGAGAACGCCGCGCTCGACCGCTGATCTGCGCGCGACGCGGCTTAAGCCGCTGTCGGCAGTATTTCGTTCAATGCGCCGCGCGGCGTGTCACCGCTCAACACGTCGAGTATGTTGCGCGCAGCCTCGATCTCGGCTTCCTTGCCGAGCCATTGCGACATCACGTTGGTGACCCAGATGCCGCGTCGCGTGCATGCGCCTAAGTCTATCTGCTCGGGAATGCGAAACGTGCAGGCGATGATGCGCAGGCCGGTGCAGCCAGCGAGCAGGGCTTCGTCGATGCGCTCGGGACCCGCTGTCAGCAGCGCTTGTGCATGGCGTGAAAACTCCCTCATCTCGGAGCGCGCGCCGGCGTTGCGGGCGGTGACGGGAACGATATCGCATAACGTCAGCAGCAGTTCTATGGCATCAGCGTGCACGCGGTGGGTGATTACAACCAGCGGTCTCATGTCGGCAACTCCTGTGGAAAGTGGGCCCATACTGTTTTCAGCGACGCCACGATAGCGGTTGAATATTGCACGCTGATTGCGCGCCGGCGCGCGCACCGCGCTGTAACTGGATCGTCATATGCGCGCTTTATCATCGGCG
>JBDSSV010000302.1:0-4849 GCA_039928535.1 Burkholderiales bacterium | reverse complement strand
GCTCGAGCAGGCGCGCGAATCGACGCTGGCGAACACGCTGGCGGCCGCGCCCCGCGTCGATCTCATCCATCCAGGCGTGCAGAAGTACATGCGGGTGGTCGGGCTGCTGAAGTAACGCCAGCCGGCGGGTTCACGCGGGCAAACTATCCGGCTGCAGGGCGAGTCGACGCCGCTTACTCGATCTTCACGCCCGCTGCCGTGACCACTTTCTGCCACTTCGTAGTTTCGGCATTGACGAATTTCACGAATTCTGTCGGCGTCTGCGGGGCGGCGATAACACCGGTTTCGATAAATCGTTGCTGCAGATCGGGCATTGCCAGTGTTTTCATCATCGCGGCGTGAATTTTTGCGACGATGGGTTGCGGCGTGCCTTTGGGCACGGCATAGCCCTGCCAAACGGTGACTTCGAAATCGGGGAATCCGGATTCCATGATGGTGGGCACGTCGGGCACCTGTGGTGCGCGCTGCGCCGACGTGACGGCGAGTGCGCGCAAGCGCCCGGCCCTGACGTGCGCCAACGGGCCGGGAAGGTTGAAGAAAAATGCCTGCACTTCGCCGCTGATCGTATCGGTATAACCCTGCGACGAATTCTTGTACGGCACGTGGATGAGGTTGATCCCGGTCCTCGACATGAAATACTCCATCGTGAGATGGGGCGACGCGCCGACGCCCGACGACGCGAATTTGTGTTTTCCGGGATTGGCCTTCATAAACCTGACGAACTCGGCGACATCCGCGGCCGGCAACGAATTCGTCACGCACAGGATATTGGGCATCGTCGCGTAAAGCGAGATCGGCGTGAAATCGCGCAGGGTGTCGTACGGCAGTTTTTTGTAGAGCGCGGGCGTGATCGCCTGATTGATGCCGTAGGTCATTATGGTGTAGCCATCGGGTGCCGACCGTGCGCCAAGCTCGGTGCCGATAATCCCGGCGGCACCGGCGCGGTTGTCGACGACGACGGTTTGTCCCAACGCTTCGCTGAAACGCTGCGCGAAAATTCGTCCCACGATGTCGGTGGACCCGCCCGCGCCGAACGGCAAAATGAGCCGCACCGGTTTGGACGGATAGGCATCAGCGGCATGCGCGCCGCCCGCGCACAACAACAAGGACGCTATCGCAACGCAACAATGTCGCGGAATGCGGGAAATTTCCATTGCGCACCTCCCCCGGTTGGTTTGTAATCTACACTCGGTAGAATTGAAAAGCCTGGTGCAGCACAACCAGCATAATTCATGCTTCGGAATTTTGAAAGACCGTCGGTTGAAACCGCCGGCCTCTATCATCGCGAAGGATCAGCGTGAGTTCCGTCGAATCATCAATGCAGTCCTACTACGCGGCGCGCGCGCCGGAACACGACGCGGTCTATCTGAAGCCCGAGCGTCAAGCCGACCTGCGCGCCATCGAACATTGGTTGCCGCCGGTCTTCGCCGGAGCAAACGTCCTCGAGATCGCTTGCGGCACAGGCTACTGGACGCAATTCCTCGCGCCCGTGGCCACCTCCATATTGGCCGTCGATGCAGCACTTGAAACCATGGCCATTGCCAAAAGCCGGGTACCCGAAGGCAAGGTGCGATTTGTGGTCGGCGATGCCTATGCGCTGCCGCGACAGACTGAAAAATTCGATGCGGCGTTCGCCGGATTCTGGTTCTCTCATGTGCCGAGGCAACGTCAACGGGCGTTTCTGGCTGGTCTGAACGCAGCGCTCAGGCCCGGCGCCAGGGTCGTGCTGCTCGACAATCGCTACGTTGACGGGAGCAGTTCACCGATCAGCGAACGGGATGGCGACGGCAATTCGTATCAGACGAGAAAACTTGCTGACGGCTCGACTCATCGCGTGCTGAAGAACTTTCCCTCCGAGATGGAACTCACTACGCTGGTCGGCGGATCGAGTCAAAGCGCCTTGTTCAAGTGTTGGCAATACTACTGGGCATTCGAGTACGTCGTTGCGGTGCCCTGACCGCGGCGCGCATGCCGTATTCGACATAAATACATGCATTGAGGTGGAAACGATGAAAAAAATTTCTGCAAACAGCGGTACTGCATTACTGATCCTGTTGACGAGCGCATGCGCCACTGGCGCGGCTTGCGCGCAGACACCCGCCTATCCCGTCAAAACCATCCGCATGATCATTGCACTCGCGCCGGGTGGCGGCGTCGATACCACGGGCCGCTTCATCGGCCAGAAGCTGAGCGAGCTATGGGGCCAGTCCGTGGTGGCCGACAATCGTCCCGGCGCGGGCGGAACGATCGCCGCCGAGACCGTGGTGCGCGCCGCTCCCGATGGTTATACGCTGCTGATGACCTCGGCCGGAATAACCATCACGCCGAGCATCATGAAACTGCCCTACGATCCCGCCAGGGACCTGTTGCCGGTGACGCTCGCCGTGAATTCCCCCGGCGTCATGGTGGTGCATCCGTCATTGCCCGTGAAGAGCGTCAGGGAACTGATCGCCTTCGCCAAGGCGAGGCCGAATGAATTGTTCTTCTCGTCCTCGGGACAGGGTTCGGCACAGCACCTGACCATGGAGCTGTTTCTGCAAATGACCGGCACCAGGATGACGCACGTGCCCTACAAAGGCACGGCGCCCAGCGTCACGGACGTCGTGGCCGGGCGTATTGCCGTCACCGTGGCGAGCGTTATCTCAACCCGGCCGTTGTTCACCAGCGGGCGGCTGCGTGCCCTGGCCGTCGTGGGCCCCAAGCGTACTCCGGCGCTGCCCGAATTGCCGACCATCGCCGAGTCCGGCGTGCCGGGTTTCGGTGTCGACAATTGGTACGCCCTCTTCCTGCCTGGCGGGACCGACAAGAGTATCGCCCTCAAGCTGCAGGAAGCCATCTCGCGCATATTGCTCGAGCCGCAGACCCGTACGCTGCTATTAGGCCAGGGCCTTGATGTAGTCGGGGACTCGCAGGAAGATTTTGCCAGGCTGTATGCGGACGAGTTCCCAAAATGGGCGAAGGTCGTGGCGGCAGTCGGTATACATCCAAATTAGGCGTTGCCGTAACCGCCGCCACCCGCGGTCTCCATCACGACGCGGTCGCCTTTGTTCAATACCCAGTGATCGGCCGGATTGATCGCCTTGCCGTTCAGCAGCAGGGCGCCGACCTTGCCCGAAGTGCCGCCGAAGATGCCCTGGGGTGCAGTCTTGAAGCGCGTCATGATCATCGACGCCATCATCGGCGAGTCGGCGACCACCTCGACTTCGAAACGCAGGCCGTTGCCGCCCTGATGCTTGCCGCCGCCGCCGCTGCCGCGCCGGATGCTGCGCTCGATGACGCGCAGCGGCGCCATCTGCTCGAACACTTCGATCGGAGTGTTGGAGAGGTTCGACGGAAACGACAACATGGTGTAACCGTTGCGATGCTTGGTCGCGCCCTGTCCCGCGTTCATGAAATTGACTGCGGCATACGGCCGGCCCTGATGCTCGCCAGTGACGGTGATGGATGAATTGGATGAACCCTCGGCAATCGCGCGCTCCGGCAGCACGTCAGCGAGCGCCATCATGATCGCCGGCACCATCATGTGGCCTATCATGCCGCGCCCGCCGCTCGCCGCCGGGTACGTCGGATTGAAAATGGAGCCCAGCGGTGCCGAGGTCGTGATCGGCGTGAAACTACCTTCGTTGTTCGGCACGTCGGGACACAAGAGCGCCTTCACCGCGAACGCCGAATACGCAAACGTGTAGATCGGCACCACGTTCACCGCGCGCGGCACCTGTGCGCTGGAGCCCGTGTAGTCGATGGCGAGCTTTTCGCCTTTGACCGTGACCGTGCAATTGATGAGTATCGGTTCCTCGAAACCGTCATGCTGCGTCTGCGCGTGATACACGCCGTCCGGTACTGCACGTATGCTTTTGCGCATCGCGGCTTCGGAACGACGGCGTATTTCAATGCCGAGCGCGTTAAGGTCGATGTCGCGCAAGAGCGGCTGCAGACGTTCTTCGAGCATCTTGCACGCCGCGACCTGCGCCCAGATGTCGCCCAGCGTCTGCTCGGGCACGCGCACGTTCTGGCCGATCATGTCGAGCAGATTCTGGTCGGGCTTGCCCGCGTTGATCAGTTTCAACTGCGGTATCTGCAGGCCTTCTTCAAAAATGTCGCGGATGCCCGCATTGCGGATGCGTCCGCCGATGTCCGGCATGTGACTCACCACCGCGGCGAAAGCGACGATTTTTCCCTGGTGAAAAATCGGCATCGCGATGTTGACGTCGTGGATATGACCCGTGCCCATCCACGGATCGTTGGTGATCATCACGTCGCCGGGCTTTAACGTGTTGGCCGGAAATTTCTGCAAAAAGTGCTTCACCGTCGCGGGCAAGGTGCCGATGAAGGACGGAATCGACAACACGGACTGCGCAATCGAACGGCCGTGGGCATCGGTCAGCACCACAGCGAAATCGTTCGCCTCGCGCACCAGCACTGAAAACGAGGTGCGCACAAACGCAGCGGAGGCTTCATCCACCATCGACACCAGGCGCTTCCACTGGATTTCCAGCGTGATCGGATCAAGCTTTGTAACCGATGGTTTTTTCATTAAAACTCCTTGATAGTCACTGATACCGTGTAATCGGGCAGGATACGCAGATCCGACTTAACCGGCACCACCAGCGTCGATTCGCGCTCTTCCAGTACCACGGGCCCGCTAAGCCGCGTGCCGGGCTTGAGCGAGTAACGGTCATACACGGGCACCGGCTCGTAGCGGCGCTTGAGCGGCAGATAGATCTCGCGCTTGCCGCGCATCACCGGTTTGCCCGAGGAACGCGCGTCGCCCCATTTGAAAGTGTGGCTCTTGATCAGCGAGCGCCCGGTAAGCCGCCACGTAATCACTTGCGGCGCCGCCCCCGGCACC
>JBDSSV010000301.1:0-2750 GCA_039928535.1 Burkholderiales bacterium | reverse complement strand
TGGCGGTTTGCTAGAATGCACGATCCAACGCGAAGAAAAGCCGAAGCCATGAATACGGTCGCCGATCGTCCGCAGATCGACCTTGCGCGCCAGCACGCCGTCGTCGCTGCGCTGCGCGATTTTCTGCCGGATCAGGCATTGCTCTACGCGCGCGAGGACGTCCAGCCCTACGAATGCGACGGTCTGTCCGCGTACCGCCGCCTGCCGATGGTCGTCGCCCTGCCGGAAACCGAAACGCAGGTGCAGCGCATCCTCCAATCCTGCCACGCGATGCGCATACCCGTCGTCGCGCGCGGCGCCGGCACCGGCCTCTCCGGCGGTGCGCTGCCGCCCGGCGACGGCGTGTTGCTGTCGCTCGCACGCTTCATGCGCATCCTCAACATCGATCAGGCTGCACGCACCGCGCGCCTGCAGCCCGGCGTGCGCAATCTCGCGATTTCGGAAGCCGCCGCGCAGTTCGGGCTCTATTACGCGCCGGACCCGTCGAGCCAGATTGCGTGCTCGATCGGCGGCAACGTCGCCGAGAATTCCGGCGGCATGCATTGCCTCAAGTACGGGCTCACCGTACACAACATAATGAAGCTGCGCGCTTACACGATCACCGGCGAACTGCTCGAAATCGGCGGCGACGGTCTTGATTCGGCGGGCTACGATCTGCTGGCACTCATCACGGGGTCCGAAGGCCTGCTCGCGGTGATTACCGAGGTTACCGTTAAGCTTTTGCCGATACCCGAGCGCGCGCAATGCATATTGGCGGCGTTCGACGACGTTGCCAAAGCGGGCCAGGCCGTCGCCAACATCATTGCCGCCGGGATCATTCCCGCCGGCCTCGAAATGATGGACAAGATAACGACCGGCGCCGTCGAGCCTTTCGTCAATGCCGGTTATCCGCTCGACGCCGAAGCGATCCTGCTCTGCGAATCCGACGGCAACGCAGCGGAGGTCGCCGAGGAGATCGAGCGCATGAAGGCGGTCATGCACGCGAGCGGTGCCACCGAAGTCCGCGTGTCGACGAGCGAAGCGGAGCGCCATCGTTTCTGGGCCGGGCGTAAAGCCGCGTTTCCAGCCGCGGGCCGCGTGTCACCGGATTACTACTGCATGGACGGCACGATCCCGAAGAAGGCACTGCCGCGCATGCTCAATGCGATCACCGCACTCTCGCAAAAATACGGGCTGCGCTGCATGAACGTGTTTCATGCCGGCGACGGCAACCTGCATCCGTTGATACTTTACGATGCCAACAAACCGGGCGAGCTCGAGCGCACTGAGCAATTCGGCGCCGAAATCCTGAAGCTTTCGATCGATGTCGGCGGCACCATCACCGGCGAGCACGGCGTCGGTGTCGAAAAAATCAACGCCATGTGCGACCAGTTCAAACCGCTGGAACTTAGCGTCTTCCATGGCATCAAGGCCGCGTTCGACGAGCACGCCCTCCTCAATCCGGGCAAGGCCGTGCCCACACTGCATCGCTGTGCCGAATTCGGGCGCATGCACGTGCATGCGGGCGAGCAGAAGTTTCCCGATTTGCCGCGCTTCTAGCGGTCCCGAGCGGCGCCGGCAAACCTAGTGCAAGACATCGTCGACCAACTCGCTGCCACTATCCGCGATGCCGCCAAAACTCGTACGCCGTTGAACATCAGCGGCGGCGGCAGCAAGAATTTTTACGGCGGTCCGCTGCGCGGCGAATCGCTGAGTGTTGCCGCGTACAGCGGCATCATCGATTATGAGCCGAGCGAGCTCGTGATCACGGCGCGCGCCGGCACGCCGCTGACTGAAATCGAAACGGCGTTGGGCGATAAGGGCCAGATGCTCGCGTTCGAGCCGCCCCACTTCGGTCCGTCGCCAGTGGGCGGGATGGCAACTCTCGGCGGCTGCATCGCCGCCGGCCTGTCAGGCCCGCGCCGGGCATATGCGGGCGCCGCGCGCGACACAGTGCTCGGCGTGCGCCTGCTCGACGGCAAGGGCGACGATCTGCGCTTTGGCGGCCAGGTCATGAAAAATGTTGCGGGCTTCGACGTGTCGCGCCTGCTGGCAGGATCCATGGGCACCCTCGGCGTGTTGCTCGAAGTCTCGCTCAAGGTTTTACCCGTGCCTATCGCCGAAGCAACGCTGGTGTTCGAATTCTCCGCGGCCGATGCCATCGCGGCGATGAACGAGTGGGCAGGCAAACCGCTGCCGTTGTCCGCCACGGCATGGCATGACGGCAAGCTGCACGTCCGCTTGTCCGGCGCCGCAGCGGCGGTGACCGCCGCGATCAAGGTCCTCGGCGGTGAAAGCATACACGGCGCGGCTGCGCATCAATTATGGAATGGCATCCGCGATCAGACAGCGGATTTTTTCGTCACGCGCTCGCCGCTGTGGCGGCTGTCGCTGAAATCCACCACGCCACCGCTCAACCTGCCAGGCAGCCAGCTCTACGAATGGAACGGCGCCTTGCGCTGGCTCGCCACTGACGCGGAACCCGCGACGGTGCGCGAAGCCGCCAAATTCGGCGGCGGGCATGCGACCCTCTTTCGCGGCGGCGACAAATCCGCCGGCGTATTTCAGCCGCTGCCGCCGGCGCTGATGACGATACAGCGGAATATCAAGCGCACTTTCGATCCCGCGGGCATCTTCAATCCAGGGCGCATGTATGCGGACTTTTAAAAAGCGTGAGGCGTTAGGCGTGAGGAGTGAGGCGGAAAAGCACCCAGACAGCCGCACGACGGCAGAAGCCTTGCGCTCCTCCCGCCTGACACCTCACGCCTAAC
>JBDSSV010000300.1:0-4449 GCA_039928535.1 Burkholderiales bacterium | reverse complement strand
TGCGCATCAGCACCGGGATGCCCTCGGCGCGGCGCTCGCGGTGCCCGATCGGCACGTCGACGTGCACGCGCTCGCTGCGCGTGCCGTCCTTGTAAATGATTTCGATCGCGTTCGGATTAGCGCCTATGGCAGGGTCGCGCAGACGCTGCGTGTAGACCACGTTTTCACTGACCTGCATGCGTTCGCGCAGGCGATCAATGCGCGGATCGGCTGCCACCTCATCGGCATAGTCATTGGCCGTCAACCTGCCATGCAGCAGCGCCACGGCCACCGCATACTGCAGACAGTGATCGCGGTCGGCCGCGTTGCGCAAGGGGCCGGCCTTGTTGATCTTGTTGAATGTTTCCACGTGCACGTCGAGCTTGATCGCCGCGACATCGTCGAGACGCGCCAGCGCTTGCGGATGCAACTGCAGCGCGCATTCGATCGCCGACTGCGCGTGTATAACCACCGGACAAAGGATCTTGAACAGCACCCCTTCCATCACCGCCGCGCCGAATTCGCCCACCGTGAATTCACGGCCGCCAAGAAACGATTTACTGAATCCCACTGGGACTGGCTCAGTACCTGCGGATAGCCGGGTTCGCCTTTCACTGCCATCATTGCCAGCCTCACGGCATGGCTTGTCGCATCCGCCGACGCCCAGCCTTTGCGCGGACCTGTATTAGAGCCGAAGCGATGCACGCACAGGCTCACGTCGAAAAACGCGAGGGATGCAGCGGCAACGATCTGCTCGCGCGTGCCGCCGAGCATTTTGGCAACGACAGCGGCGCACGCGATCTTTGGCAGCAAAGAATGGTCGATGCCGGATTCACTGAGTCGGATTTTCGCGCCGAGACCGCCCTGCAGCTCGTGCGCCTTTATCATTGCATCCAGCACCGCTCCCACCGTCAGCGGCGCATTGCCTGCCGCAGTATTGACGCGGCTCAGATAGTCGGCGACGGCCAGTATCGCGCCGATGTCGTCGGACGGATGCGTCGTCTGCGCGGTGATCCACGTATCGCTGAAATCGAGCCAGCGCACCAGCGTCGCGATATTGAACGCGGCGGTCGCGGGATCAAGCGCGAACGATGTGCCCGGCACGCGCGCGCCATGCTCGACTGTCGTGCCGGGCACTAGCGATCCGAGCAGCTTCGTGCAATCCGCGTGGTCCAGCGCCTCCAGTCCGCAGCCGATACTGTCCAGCAGGCAATAACGCGCTGTCTCGCGCGCGAGCTCGCTGTCGATGACGTAAGAATCGACGTACTGCGCGATATCGAGCAGCACCTGATCGGTGGGAATCGAGTCAGAGACCATGCTAATTCTTACTTTCTAAAACCATTGCAATCAACCGCCGATGAACGCAGATGAACGCCGATGGAATCTTCAGCAATTGTGTACGATGCGCCTTACCGCTGCCCTCGGGACGCCGAAGTTAACTAACCGGCACACTTGAAGTCCGGTTGCCCGCAAATAGTTCAGACATTGCGCAGCATGAATCTCATCTAGAGCCTTGACTGCTTTTATTTCGACAACAACGCAATTCTCGACCAGCAAATCCGCAACAAAATCCCCAACCACGACTTCCTTATAGCGAACTTCAATCCCATGCTGCTGGGAAACTTCAAAACCGACTTCGCGGAGCTCAAGAACCAAGGCATTCTCGTACACCCTTTCCAGAAATCCTGCACCCAGAGCATTGCTGACCTGATGAATACATCCAATAACTTTTCGGGTTATTTGATCGAGCATTGATCGGCGTTCATCGGCGGTTCCCAATTGCTTTAGTCGATTCTCGCGCCCGACTCTTTCACCACTGGCGCCCAGCGCGCATATTCCGCGCGGATGATAGCGCCGAAGCGTTCCGGCGACGACGCGACGACTTCGGATCCGTCCGTCGCGAGCAGCGCTTTGACGTCCGGTGTGTTCAACGCGGCGGCGAATTCCGCATTCAGTTTCCTGATGATGGCCGGTGGGGTACCGGCAGGCGCGAACACGCCGTACCACGAGTCCACATCGAATCCGGGCAGCGTTTCGGCGACCGTCGGCAACTCGGGCAGCAGGTTGAAGCGCTTGGCGCCCGTCACGGCTATGCCGCGCAGGCGGCCAGTGCGGATATGCGGCAGCACCGGCGGAATGCTGGAAAAGCGCGACTGCACCTGGCCCGCTATCAGGTCCGTCGTCGCCGGGCCCGAGCCCTTATAAGGGATATGCACCATTTTCACGCCCGCCATCTGGCAGAACAACAGGCCCGCAAGGTGCGTCGATGCGCCGTTGCCGGAAGACGCGTAGTTGAGCTCGCCGGGACGCGCTTTCGCGAGCGCGATAAATTGCGCGACCGTGGTTGCAGGCAGCTTGGGGTGCACGACCAATACGTAAGGCGACGACGCGGCAAGCGTCACCGGCGCAAAGTCCTTGAGCGGATCGTACGGGAGATGCTTGTTGAGATGCGGCAGTATCGTGATGCCCGCATTGGTGTGCGCAAGCAATGTATAACCGTCGGGCACGGCATGCGCGACTGCCTCGCTGCCTATAGTGCCGGTCGCGCCGCCGCGATTGTCGATTACCACCGGCTGGCCGAGCCGCTCGCTCAAACGCGGGCCGACCGCGCGTATGACGATGTCAGTGCCACCGCCCGGCGGGTATGGAATTACGATGCGGATCGGTTTATTCGGGTACGTTTGCGCGTGGACGAGGGCGCTGCATGCCGCGAGCAATATAAAAAACGAAAATCGATACATCATCTACAGGAAACCTTGAATTTACACAGCGGGACTTGCGGAGGATGACGCGATTTTCTTATACCCGCAATTTTACGCAATATTCGCATCTGCGTACCATCGCGGGCACGCGGTATCATAGTCGCCACTAAAAATTAGGACAACCCATGGGCGCCACTGCGACCATCGCAAAATTCATCGCCGGCACCACCACGCGCGACTTCTCGCCCGATGCGGTCGAGAAAGCCAAGCAGGCGATCGCCGATACTTTCGCGGTGATCATCGCCGGCGCCGGCTCCGAAGTCGCAGAACCCCTGCGCAAATATCTTGGCGCCGCGCATGCGCCAGGCACGGTGCCCATACTCGGCACGAACATGACCGCCGCGCCGGAAACCGCCGCGCTGATCAACGGCACGTACGGGCACGCGCTCGACTACGACGACGTGCTGTCACTCATGCCCGCGCACCCGAGCGCCGTCATCATCGCCGCGCTGCTGGCCAGCATCAACGGCAAACGCGTGAGCGGCGCCGCGTTCATCGAAGCGTACGTCGTCGGCGTCGAGGTCGGCGGCAATCTCGGGCGCGGCATGACCAACGGCCATTACCAGCGCGGCTTTCACGCGACCGGCACGCTCGCAATGTTTTCCGGGCTCGCCGCGCTCGCGAAACTCCACGGCCTGGATAGCACGACGATACAGCAGGCATTCGGCATCGCGTCGTCGATGTCGAGCGGGCTCAGGCGCAATTTCGGCACCATGACCAAGCCCTTGCATACCGGCATCGCGGCGCGCAGTGCATTGACCGCGCACAATCTCGCCGCATCGGGGTTCACCGCCGCGCCCGACGTCCTTGAAGCGAAGGCAGGTTTCTTCTCTTCGTATGGCGTGGCCGAATCCGATCCCGCGGTCGCCGTCAAAGCCCTGGGCCGGCCTTTCATCGTTGCCGACCCCGGCCTCGCGCTGAAAAAATTTCCGTGCTGTTATGCGTCGCATCGCGCGATCGATGGCCTGCTCGCCCTGCGCACAACGCTCGGCGGCGACGCCTCGTCGATTGAGAAAATCGTCTGCCGCATGCCGCCCGGCGGCATGCACGTACTTACCTATCCGCGGCCGACAACCGGCCTCGAAGGCAAGTTCAGCCTGCACTACCCGCTGGCGGCGGCCGCGCTCGACGGGAAATGCACGCTGTGGACGTTCACCGACGAAGCCGTGCGGCGCAAGGAGATTGCCACGCTGTACGGGCGCATCGACGCGACGGAAAGTCCCGCGTGTCGCGGCGACGATCCGCTGTTCGAGACCCTCAGCTCGGGCAGCAAGGGGTTCGTCGAAGTCGAACTCCATCTGCGCAACGGCAAATCGGACAAAATCCGCATCGACCGACCGCCGGGCGCGCCGGAACGTGCGCTGTCGTGGGACGACCTGCGCGAGAAATTCGCGGATTGCGCGCGCCATTCCGGCAGCATCGCGGAGAAAGCTGCGCATGCAGCGTTCGATACGATCAGGCGACTGGAAAAAGTCGACGACATTACAACGGTGACCAGCCACTTGAGCTGAGGTGTCGCCGCCTGACTAGCACGGCTGCGCGACGATGCGCCGGCGCAAGGCGCGCCGCGAAGTACGCCATGACGCTAGTCGATCAACCGCCGCTTGGTGGCACTTCGATGTCAATCCGCACCCGGTTTCATATCTATCATGCCCGCCGCCGGCGCCTCGGGTATGCGCGGGCGCAGGAACGGTTTCTCGGCAAGCTT
>JBDSSV010000299.1:0-13601 GCA_039928535.1 Burkholderiales bacterium | reverse complement strand
GTCGCCGACAAAGTGGGCGCCGAATTCGTCACTGCGGACTTCCGCGAGCTGGTTAGGCGCCCTGAGGTCAATGCAGTCATTGTTTCCACCGACGAGCATCTGCACGTGGATCCGGTCCTCGCCACGCTCGAACGCGGCCATCCGCTGCTGATCGAGAAGCCGCTCGCGACCGACCTCGCCGAATCGCAGATGGTGATGAACGCTATCGAGCAGGCGAAAACCGACGCGGTGATCGGCTACACCCAGCGCTTTCGCCGACGCTGGCTGGTCGCCAAGGAGAAAGTCGCTACCGGCGCATTGGGTGAAGTCACGATGGTGACCTCGCGCGCATTCATGAACCGGCTGGTTGCGATCGACAATTACAAACGCTCGGACAATCCTGCCGAAATTTCACCGATGGTGATTTCGGGCACCCACGCACTCGACATCGTCATGTGGCTGATGGAAGCCAAGACGCCGGTCGAAGTCTATGCCCGCTCGGTCGACAAGGCGTTGGGCCCGAAGTGGAAAGGCATAGACGGCACCGGCTATATGGTTACTTTCAGCGATGGCGCCATTTATCACGGCATGATTTCGTGGGCGCTGCCCGAGGTGTGGCCGGGCGCGGTTTACAGTCTGGAAGTGGGCGCCGTCGGCACCGAAGGCGTATTGACCATAGACGACACCCATCGCGACATGGTGCTCGCCACCAATCTCGTGCAGGGCGAAGGCTATGCGCCCGACAAGCGCCGGCACGTGGATTTCCTTACCAGCTACCCGGTAGGCGACATGGCACTGGGCGAGTTGCGCGGCCCGATGCGCGAAGAAACCAATTCCTGGCTAAATCGCGTCTCGCTGGGTGTGCCGACCCAGCACGCGACCGCGCGCGAAGGTCATAACCGGTTGATGCTTACCAAGGCGATTGATCTTTCGGCGCGTCTCAAGCGGCCCGTTCAGTTGCCAATCACGCCCGAAGATATCGGGCGCACCTCCTGATGCCCATGAAAACGTGCCACGCAACGCACCCCGGAACTACTCGATGAAACTCGCCATGTTCATGATGCCGGTCCACCCGCCCGGCAAGAACTACCCGCAGTCATTGCGCGAAGATCGGGAGGCCATCATTCTCGCCGACAAGCTGGGCTTCGAAGAAGCCTACGTTGGGGAGCACGTGACCGATGCCGCCGAGACGGTTACGCACTGCATGACATTTCTCGCCAGTCTCGTATCCGATACGAAACGCATCAAGCTTGGCACGGGGACGATCAACATTCCGAATTCCCATCCTGCCGCGGTCGCGGCGCAGGTGGCGATGCTCGACAACCTGCTCGAAGGCCGCTTCATCATGGGCATCAGTCCAGGCGGCCTGATGTCCGATGCGGAAGTTTTCGGCAACCTCGGCAAAGACCGCAATGCCATGTTCGTTGAGGGCATCAACATGGTGCTAAAGATCTGGGAGTCCGAGCCGCCATACAATATTGAAGGCCAGTTCTGGAACATCACCACCGGCAAAACCATGATCCCGGACATCGGCCAGGGCATCATCCTGAAACCGTTCCAGAAGCCGCATCCGCCCATCGTCGGCACCGTCGTCGCCCCCTTTTCCAAGGGCGTCACCGCGATGGCCGAGCGCGGCTGGCAGCCTATCTCCGCCAACTTCCTGATGCCGCAATGGGTGAAAACGCATTGGCCCAATTACGTCGAGGGCAAAAAGAACATTGGCCAGCAGGCAAACACTGCCGACTGGCGGGTGGCCAAGAGCATATTCGTGGCTGACGATGAAAAGACCGCGCAGCGCTATGGCAAATCGGCGGAAGGCCCATACCATTTTTATTTCAAGCAGCTCGTACGCAAATTGGTCGGTTTCGGCAATCGCGGCAATCTTTTCAAGGTCGACCAGGCCATGCCCGACTCGGCAATCACGCCCGAGTATGTAACCGACCAATTGGTGCTCGCCGGCACCGTCAACAGCGTCGTCGATCAGATACTCGCGTTTCGCGAGCAGACCGGCGATTTCGGTACGCTGGTGTATTCCTGCCATGACTGGATAGATGCAGCGCTGTCCAAGCGGTCGATGGAGTTGATGGCAGAGAAAGTAATGCCGGCGGTCAATGCCGCAATTGCCAAGGCGGGCAAATAAAATCGCTTTCGCCTGAGGAGATATTCAGTGTTTAACGTAGCGGTAGTCGGCATCGGCTGGTGGGGCAAGACGATTGTTCCCCTGCTCAAGCAAAGCAAAAAAATTAGCGTCGACAAAGTAGTCGAAGTAAACGCGGCCGAAATCGCCGATTTCGCGCGCCAGCACTCTGTCGAGGTCGTCTCCGATTATTCAGCGGTTCTCAAGGACCCCAAAATCCAGGGGGTCGTGCTGTGCACGCCGCATACGCAGCACACGGACCAGATCGTCGCCGCTGCCAAGGCGGGCAAGCACGTGTTCTGCGAAAAGCCGTTGTCGATGACGCGTGCCGACGTGCTGCGCGCCATCGATGCAATCAACACCCATCAAATGACGCTTGCAGTTGGCCACGAGAAGCGGTTCGAGCCGCCGGTGATGGAAGCGATGGCGCTGGTCAAATCCGGCAAGCTCGGCACGCCGCTGCAAATCGAGGCCAATTTCAGCCAGGATAAATTCCTGACGCTCGCCGCGGACAACTGGCGCCTCTCGGGCAAGGAAGCGCCGGCTGGCCCGATGACCGCGACTGGCATCCATCTACTGGACTTGTCGGTCGGCGTTTTCGGAGAGGCCGAGCGCGTCTTCGCCAGCGTCAAGCAACTGGGTAGCCAGCTCGTCAACGGCGATACGCTTGCCGTCCTCGTCTCGTTCAAGAACGGCGGCCATGCGCTGCTGAGCGCGATCCTCGCGACGCCGTTCGAAGGCCGTTTCGCGGTGTATTGCAGCCAGGGCTGGGTTGAAGTCCGCGACAAGACCCACCCGGAAGCGCCCGAGGGTTGGGTGCTGACTACGGCGTACGCCGGCGGCACGCGCGAAGTAAAGGAATTTCCGCCCGCGCCCAACGTGCTGGCCAATCTCGAAGCGTTTGCCGATGCGGCAGAAGGCCGCGCGGCCTACCCGGTGCCGCAGTCTCAGATGATCGCCAATATTTCCGCGCTGGAAGCGATATTCAAATCCGCTGCGAGCGGTGCTATTGTCAACGTCGAGTCCTGACATGCCCAAGCCGCCCACTTACGACGCACTTGTCGCCAGCGCCCACGCGCTGGTGCCTGTGCTGCGCGAACGGGCGTTGCGCGCCGAAGAGCTGCGCCGCATTCCCGACGAGACGCTCGACGATCTGCATAAGTGCGGGCTGTTTCGCATGCTGCAGCCGAAACGCGTGGGCGGCAGCGAGCTTTCTTACGAGGCCATCGTCGAGCTCACGGCTATCATCGGCCGCGGCTGCGGCTCGACGGCCTGGGTGCTGGCCAATCTCGCGAACCATCACTGGATGCTCGCGCTGTGGCCGCGCGCCATGCAGGACGAAGTCTGGGACAAATCGGCCGACACGCTTGTCGGCTCGGCATTGATGTTTCCTGCCGGGCATGCCGTGCGCGAAGGCAAGGGTTTCAGATTATCGGGACACTGGAAATTTTCCAGCGGCATCGACGCGTCGCACTGGTGCATGCTCGGCGGCATCGTCGCCAGCGCTGAAGGTGAATTGCCCGAGTATTACGTATTCATCCTGCCGCAAGCCGATTACAAGGTCCTGGATACCTGGCACGTCGCCGGGCTACGCGGAACCGGGAGCAAGGATGTTGAAGTGAGCGACGCATTCGTGCCGGCACATCGCGCGTTGAAAGTCGCGCAGATGAAGGGCGGCATCGCCCCCGGCGGAGAAACCGCCCCGCTCTACCAGTTGCCGGTGTTCGACATGTTTCCCTATGTGGTGGCGGGTGTTTCATTGGGCATTGCGCAGGGGGCGATCGACGTTTTTATCGAAGACATTCGGCACCGCATCACGGCCTACTCGACTACCCTGCTTGCCGACTACGCCACGACGCAGGCGCGGCTCGGCCATGCGGCGGCAGCGGCGGCGGCTGCAGAACGCATCCTGATCGGCAATTGCAAGGAGGCAATGGATCTGGCGGTGCACCAGGCCATGTCGGTCACCAACCAGAAAATCCGGCTGCGCCGCGATGCCGCCTACGCCGCCCACCTCTGCACCGAGGCTGTCGACCTGCTGTTCGGCGCCGGCGGCGGCGAATTTCTTTATAACCAGCAGTCGATACAAAGAAGCTTTCGCGACGTGCATGCCGCTAACAGCCATTACGCTCTGGCATGGGACATCGCGACGACCATGGCCGGCAAAAGTTTGCTCGGTATCGCTGCCGACGTGCCAACCTTGTAATACCGATGGCCGACGCTCTCAAGTCACCGGGCACGGACAGCAATCCGCGCGACATCTGCAAAGCGCTCGGGTGCTATGCCACCGGCGTCACCATAGTGACGACGAAAACCGGCGCCGGCGAACCCATCGGACTGACCTGCAATTCGTTCAGTTCGGTATCGCTGTCGCCGCCGCTGATTCTGTGGAGCCTGTCTTTGCGCTCGCCTAATTTGCCGAATTTCCTGCAGGCCACGCATTTCGCGGTCAATGTCCTGGCGCACGACCAGATTGCGCTATCGCAGCGTTTTGCGCAGCCCATCTCGCACAAGTTCGACGGCGTCGAACATGTTGCTGGCCCGCAGGGCATGCCGCTGATCGAAGGCGCGGCCGCGCAATTCGAATGCCGGACTGAGGCGCGTCATTACAGCGGCGATCATGTCATTTTTATCGGCAACGTCCTGCATTACCGGTCTTTTGATCACGCGCCGCTGGTGTATTTCCTCGGGCGCTACGCCGGCGTACGCGAAGTCACCTGAGGAAGCGATCAAGCATGCTGCAGGTGCATTCAGCATTGCGCATGCGGATTTTCTGAATCCTGTAAATCAACGAAAGGCCGCATCCGATGAAACTGTTGCGTTATGGCAAGAACGGCTACGAGAAACCGGGTCTGCTCGACCACATGGACCAGATCCGCGATCTGTCCGGCATCGTCAGCAACTTGGATGCGCAGGCAATTACTCCGGCAGGGCTTAAAAAACTGCGCGCCATCAATCCGGAGTCGTTGCCACTGGTCAAAGGCAAGCCGCGGCTCGGCGTCCCTTATACGGGCATCAGCAAATATGTCGCAGTCGGCCTCAATTATTCCGACCACGCGGCGGAAGCCGGCATGCCGGTGCCGTCCGAGCCTATCCTGTTCACCAAGGCTACCACCTCGATCACCGGACCGAACGATCCGGTGGTGCTGCCTAAAGACGCCCCCAAGGGCGACTGGGAAGTCGAACTGGCGATCGTGATGGGCACGACCGCGCGTTACGTGCCTGAGGAACGTGCGCTGGATTATATCGCCGGGTATTGTGTCGCGAACGACGTCTCCGAGCGCAGCTTCCAGCTCGAACGCGGGAGCCAGTGGGACCGCGGCAAGGGCTGCGATACGTTCGGCCCGCTCGGCCCCTACCTCGTCACCACGGATGAAATTCCCAATCCGCAGGCGCTCGACATGTGGCTGGATCTCAACGGACAGCGCATGCAGACCGGCAACACGCGCACGATGATCTTCGGCGCGGCCTATCTCGTCAGCTACATCAGCCGTTTCATGACTCTGCTACCCGGCGACGTAATGACGCTGGGTCTCAAGGGACTCGGCGAACAACGCCAGGAAGTCCGCGCCTATACGCCGGACTTCTGGAAGACCTACCCCTGACGCGCGTACGCCGCCGACTGACTGGCCAAAAAAAAGCCCGCCGGATTTCGCCGGCGGGCAGTGGTAACCACTCGTAAGGAGAATTAGCGTGGGTTACCCAAAACTTTTTGCCAATGCGTCGCGTTCGGTTTTCAACGCTCCCGGCAGCTTGCTATGCAAATTCTTGAACAAGGCGTCGTGTTCGAGCAGTTCCTTCTGCCATAGCTCCGGGTCGAGCGACATCAGTTTGCCGAACTGCTCACGGCCCATGTCGCTCATGCCCGCCAGATCGATGTCCTCGAAACGCGGCGCGCGGCCCAGCGCCGTGTCGACCGCCTCGGCGCGGCCCAGGCAGCGCTCGACTATCCACTTCAGCACGCGCATATTCTCGCCAAAACCGGGCCACAGGAACTTGCCGTTCTCATCGAGCCGGAACCAGTTCACGCCGAAAATACGCGGCGGATTCTTGAGACTGGCGCCGATTTCGAGCCAGTGCTTGAAATAATCGCCGAAGTGATAGCCGCAGAACGGCAGCATCGCGAACGGGTCGCGGCGAACGACGCCCTGCGCGCCGGTCATCGCCGCGGTCGTTTCCGAAGCCATTGTAGCGGCCAGATACACGCCGCTAGACCAGTCGCGCGCTTCCGTTACCAGGGGCACCGTGGTACTGCGGCGACCGCCGAACAGGAAAGCCGAAATCGGCACGCCTTCCGGACTTTCCCAATCCGGGTCCGCGCACGGAATCTGCGACGAGTGAACGGTAAAACGCGCGTTGGGATGGGCAGCCTTGCGCCCGCTGTCGGGCGTCCATTCCCTGCCCTGCCAGTCGATAAGGTTGGTGGGCGGCGGTTTGGTCATGCCTTCCCACCATACGTCGCCATCGGGTGTCATCGCCACGTTCGTAAAGATCACGTTCTTGTTGAGCGCAGCCATGCAATTGGCATTGGTGTGCATCGAAGTCCCGGGCGCAACGCCGAATGCACCGGCCTCGGGATTGATCGCATACAGGCGCCCGTCTTTGCCCGGTTTGATCCAGGCAATGTCCTCGCCTATCGTCGTGACCTTCCAGCCCTCGAGCGCCTTGGGTGGAATCAGCATTGCAAGATTCGTTTTACCGCACGCGCTGGGGAATGCCGCGGCGATATATTGCTTCTCGCCGTTCGGCGGCTGTATGCCGAGAATGAGCATGTGCTCGGCGAGCCAGCCCTGCTCGCGCGCCATGATCGAGGCGATGCGCAAAGCAAAACATTTCTTGCCGAGCAGCGCGTTGCCGCCGTAGCCGCTCCCGAACGACCAGATCGATTTCTCTTCCGGAAAGTGGACGATCCACTTGTCTTTCTTGTTGCTGGGCCAGGGGACGTCTTTCTGCCCCGCTGCGATCGGCATGCCGACCGAGTGCACGCACGGCACGAAAAACCCGTCTGTTCCAAGAACATCCAGTACGTCGCGCCCCATGCGAGTCATGATGCGCATGCTGGCCACTACGTACGGCGAATCGGTGAGTTCCACGCCGATGTGAGAAATATGCGAGCCCAGCGGTCCCATGCTGAACGGAATCACGTACAGCGTGCGGCCGCGCATGCAGCCGTCGAACAACTTATTCAGCGTCGCCTTCATTTCGGCCGGCGCGACCCAGTTGTTGTTCGGTCCTGCTTCATCTGCGGTTTTGCTGCAGACGAACGTACGGTCTTCCATGCGCGCGACGTCGTCGGGGTCGGACCGCGCGAGGAAAGAGTTGGGACGCTTTTCGGCGTTGAGCCGGATGAGAGTTCCGCTACGTACCATTTGATCGCACAAACGGTCGTATTCCGCCTGCGAGCCGTCGCACCAGTAAATCTCGGCGGGCTTGGTGAGTTGCGCGATTTCACGCACCCACGCTTTGAGTTTTTCGTGCTTGACGTAATCCGGGGCTTCCAGAGCGTCCGGAATGCGTGCCGCAGCGGCCGTTTGCTTCATTACTTTACTGCTCCTATGGCAACCTGATTCTTTTTATTGACCAGATGCTTATGTGGGTGTTTCGCCCGCGCGGACTGTGCGAGAAAGGACGAAAATTCTACCGCAATTCGCCCCCCGATTACAGACTTGGGGTCGCGCTCGTTCTAAAAAAATTAACCGTTTTTAATTCAATGGCTTACATGATTAAATGTGTGCGGAATCAGCTCCCGAAGGGAGCGTTGCGGGCGCCTTGCCTCCCCACGGAAAGCGACCTGCACATTAATTAATCAGCATTGCCGTCGGAACCGGAGACGGGGGGCGGGCCGCTCCCCCCGTCGCGTTGCGCGCCGCTTACCGCGGCGATCTCAGCAGGCTACCGGCGGGCGAACTGCGACTTGCCGAAAAGGATATCGCGCGACTTGTCGTCGTGGGGCGCGCTGTTGTTGGCGTCGGCCAGCACCTGCAATGCGCGCTCTACGGCCGCGCGCGCATTGATGGCGTCGAACCAGCGCTGAACGTGCGGGTAGTCGGCGAGATTAACGCCGCGCCGGTCCGCGTTGCGCATCCACGGGAACACCGCCATGTCCGCAATCGAGTATTCGTCCCCGGCGAGGTACGCGGTATCTGCCAGCCGCCCGTTCATGATATTGGTCAGCCGGTTCGCTTCGTTGGTGTAACGCTCTATCGCATAGCCAATTTTTTCGACGGCATAAGCGCGAAAGTGATTGGCTTGGCCGAACATCGGGCCGACGCCGCCCATTTGCCACATCAACCACTGCAGGGCCGCGTAGCGCTCGTGGAGATCTGCCGGCAGAAATTTGCCGGTCTTGCCGGCAAGGTAGATCAGGATCGCGCCGGATTCGAACAATGAAATCGGCTTGCCGCCGGGGCCATCGCTGTCGACGATGGCCGGGATGCGGTGATTGGGGCTGATTTTCAGAAATTCCGGCTTGAACTGGTCGCCGATGCGGATATTGACTCCGTGCACGCGATAACGCAGCGCGCATTCCTCGAGCATGATGTGCACTTTGTGGCCGTTGGGCGTCGGCCAACTGTAGATATCTATCATCGTCATCTCCTTAAAATCGTCGAAGATACTAACACGCGCACACGCACTGGCATTTCTTGCTAAGCTCATTCCGCTCCCCAATGCTGCGCTCGATATCTTCATTTCAGTTTCTGCCGCCGGGCGCATTGCCAGACGCAAAACTGCTGCTGTGGGCGCGCGGCCTGCGGGCGTTTGGCGACGGCTACATCAGCCTTCTGCTGCCCTACTACCTGACGCTGCTCGGTTACGGCGCGCTTGAAATCGGCGCCATCGTTACCGCGACCCTGCTCGGCTCGGGCCTCACCACGCTGGGCATCGGCCTGCTGGCTCACCGATACAAGCAACGCTCGTTGCTCGAAGCAGCCGCACTGCTCATGGCCGCGACCGGCATTGCGTTTGTGCTGACGACCGATTTCTGGCCCCTGCTGGTCGTTGCAGCGGTCGGCACGCTAAATCCTTCAAATGGCGATGCCACCGTTTTTGGGCCGCTCGAGCATGCGACGCTGACGCGCACGGTCGATGCCGAGCATCGCACTGCATTGTTCGCGCGCTACACGCTCGCCAGCGCGCTGATCGGCGCACTCGGCGCGCAGGCCGCGGCCCTGCCTGCTGCGGGACAGCAATGGTTCGGCATCGATATCAAGACCGCCGTGCAAATCATGTTCGTGGGTTACGGCGGACTGGGGCTGATGTGCCTGCTGCTTTACCGCCGATTGTCCCCGCGCATCGAGCCGCATACAACGGCCCCGAACATTCCGCTCGGCAAGTCGAAGCGCATTGTTTATGCGCTAGCCGCAGTGTTCAGTCTCGATGCCTTCGCCGGCGGGTTTGCCGTGCAATCGCTTCTCGCATTATGGTTGTTCGAGCGATTTCAGCTATCCGTCGCGGCTACTGCCACCATATTCTTATGGGCAGGAATATTCAGCGCGTTTTCCCAGCTTGCCGCCGTGCCGCTTGCGCGCCGCTTCGGACTGATCAACACGATGGTTTTCACGCATCTGCCATCCAGCATTTTTCTGATTCTGGTGCCTTTCATGCCGACGCTGCCACTCGCGCTGTTCTTTCTCATGCTGCGTTTTGCGCTGTCGCAGATGGACGTGCCGACGCGCACGTCGTACGTCATGGCCGTCGTGACGCCTGGCGAACGCGCTGCCGCCGCCAGCGTAACCGCGGTACCGCGCAGTTTCGCCGCCGCGTTGGGTCCGCTGCTCGCCGGCTGGCTGCTGGCGCTGTCGCCGTTCGGCTGGCCCCTCGTGGTCTGCGGCGGGCTCAAAATCGTCTATGATCTTATATTGCTTTCAATGTTCCGCCGCGCGCGGCCACCAGAAGAAATCCTCCCTGAGGAGAAACCATGAAGTTGCTGACGTTCCGCCCCGCGCGTGCCCGCAGCGGTCATCTTGGCGTCCTGCTCGCCGACAATCGCGTGCTTGATGTTTCCGCGCTCGCCGGCCGCAAGCTGCCGTCCACCATGCTGCAATGCATACGGAACGGCGAGGCCGGCCTTGCCGCGGTCAGCGCAGCGCTCGCCGATGCAGAAGCCGCGCTCAAGCGCGGCGAACGATTGCCGCAGGTATTCAAGCTCGACGAGATAACGCTGGAAGCGCCGCTGATGCCGGGCAAAATCATGGCGGTCGGCAAGAACTACGCGGACCATGCCGCGGAAGGCGCGGGGCAGGTGTATACGCGCGTCGCCGGTTTCGTAAAGCTGACGAGCTGCGTGGTCGCGCACGACACCACGGTGCGCAAGCCGGTATGGACCGAGACATTCGACTATGAAAACGAACTCGCGATCGTCATCGGCCGCGAATGCAGCGACGTGCCGCCGGAGCAAGCCTATGAGTGCGTGTTCGGCTACACGATCATGAACGACCTGTCATGCCGCGACGTGCAATTCGCCGAACGCAAGGAAGGCAATATCTGCATCGGCACGAACTTTCCGACCGCCGCACCGATGGGGCCGTGGATCGTCACCAAGGACGAAATCCCCGACCCGCACAATCTACGCATCGTTACGCGCGTCAACGGCGAAGTGCGCCAGGATTCGAGCACAAAAAACCAGATTTACCATATCCCGGCGCAAATCGCGTGGTACTCGCACGCGGGCTTCGAGCCCGGCGATCTGATTTCCAGCGGCACGCCGGCCGGTACCGGCATGGGCTACAAAGGGCCGGGTAGCTGGTATCTGCAAAACGGCGATCGCGTCGAATGCGAGATCGAGCGCATCGGCACGCTTGCCAACACAGTTACCACGCGCAAGCGCAGGGCCTGATCAGCGCCTGAAGGCCGCAGTCCGCAAGACGCGCGCCCAGCGTTCGCGGTCGTTTTCGACCTGCAAGCGGAATTCCTCGCTCGTGCCGGGAGCCGGCAACATGCCCTGCGCGAGCAAAGCGCGCTGTACCAAATCTTCGGACAACGCGCGGTTGACGTCGTAATTGAGCAGGGAAACGATCGCGCTCGGCGTGCGCGCGGGCGCGAATATGCCGAACCAGCCGCTCGCCTCGAAACCGGCTACTCCGGATTCCCCAATCGTCGCGACGTCCGCCACGGTCGGATGGCGCATCGCGGATGCCATGGCAATGATGCGAATCTTGCCGCCATTCAAATAAGGCAGTACTGCAGGCAGCGGCACAAACCCGAGTTCCACCTGCCCTGTCAGCACCGCATTCATCGCGGGCAGGCTGCCGTTGTAATTGACATGCACGATCTGCACGTGCGCGGTCATCGCGAATAACTCGCCAGTCAGGTGGGAAGTCGAGCCGTCGCCGGCCGACGCATAATTGACGCTGGCCGGAAAGCGCCGCGCGCGCTCGATAAGGTCACGCAGGCTTTCATGCGGGCGGTCGGCCACCGTAATCAGCGCGATCGGCATGCGCGCGAACATGGCAACCGGCACGAGATCCGTGCGTATATCGAATGACGGACTGGGATTTAACGCGGGAAACACCGTGATTGTCGGGTTGTCGGCGAACAACAAGGTGTAGCCGTCGGCGGCTGACTGCGCGACATAGCGCGACCCGGCATTGGTTTTGCCTCTCACCCGGCGCAATACATTGACGGGCTGGCCGAGCGCGCCGGCCAGCGTTTGCTGCAGTTGCTGGACCATGTTGTCGGTCAGAGACGGCGCCGACATATTCTGCATGACGCGCACGAGCTTGCTGATGCGCGGGATGCCGGAGATGTCGGTCGAGCCTGTCGCCGGGAACGGCAATATCAGTTCAACCGCGCGCTCCGGATAGGCGGCGTGTGACCATGCCGAGAGGACGAGCAACCACCATGCCGCGATCAGCCGCATTTCTGATTTATTAAGCCATTTACGGTTATTTGAGTTCCACAGAGGCTTCACATCCTTAGCGCCTCGGTTCGCAGTCTTACTTTGCATGCGTCCAACACAGGTTATTGCAGAGGCGCGAGATTAGCGCGCGGACTTTGTAAACGTCAATGCTGCCCGCAGTTCTATCTCTGCGAGTTGCGATGCCCGCTATCAGCTATGAATGGACGGGAGCGGCAGCAATCACTGCCGCAAATAACCCGGCAACAATGTCGCGGGATATGCCGCGCGTGATAAATATGAGCCTTGACGCCCGTCCAGCATCCGGCCAGTTCGCCAACGGCACTGGTGGATGGAACAGATGCTGCACGCCCTGCACAACGAGCGGGCCGGCTTCCCCTTCAATGTTGATCAGTCCTTTGACCCGCAGCAAGTCCGGGCCGCGCAAACTTGTCAGGACCGCGATGCACTGTTCGAATGCGCGTGCCGAAAACGGCTGTTCGAAGCGCAGCATGAATGTAGTAATGGCGGTGTCGTGATGACGATGGTCGGCGCTGCCGGTGGATGGCGTGCCACCCATCCAGCGGTCTATGCGCGCAGTGTCCGCATGGGCTTCCTGCAGTCCGATGTCAGTCACGAAGGTCGGTTCGATCTCGCCCTGCCGCGCAAGTCCGACTTGCGCGAGTGGGGCCAGCGAAGCCAGTTTATGTTTCACCGAAGCCAGCATAACGGCATCGACGTGGTCCGACTTGGTAATGACCAGTCGGTCGGCGAGCGCCGCCTGCTTCAGCGCCTCTGGATGCGCGTCGAATTGTGCGAGCGCGTGGTAAGCATCGACACAGGTAACCACTCCATTCAAACGGAATTGACCGAGCAGCAGCGTGTCCGTTAACAAGGTCTGCAGCAGCGGCCCCGGGTCTGCCAATCCCGTGGTTTCCAGAAATACCCTCTCGAAACTGCCGATTTCACCCTGCCGCCGTGCCAGGAACAAATCGCGCAGCGTTTGCTGCAGATCTCCGCGCAGCGCGCAGCACACGCAGCCGTTTTCGAGCAAGAGTACTTTTTCCTGCGCAAAGCGCAGCAAGTCGTGGTCCAGCCCTTCTTCGCCGTATTCGTTGACGATTACCGCGGTGCGCGCGAGCTCAGGCTGGGCGAGCAGATGATTGAGTAGCGTCGTTTTGCCGCTGCCGAGAAAGCCGGTGATGATCGTCACCGGAATGCGGCCGGCAAACGGATCCCGTAGCGTAGTGCCGGCCATCTCGCAGAACGTGCCGCGCGCGCGTTAAAGCGTCATTTCGAGAGCGTAGAGGCCGCCCGCGAAACGGTCCACAGTGAACACGATGCCGCGATCGTCGACGAACACGTCGTTGATCTGGACAGCGCCCGCCGGTGAATTCTTCGGTGCGCCCGGCACGAAATAAGCAACTTCCTGCGGCTGGTACGGGTTCGACAGATCATAAGCACGCACGCCGCCGTTGAAGAACGTGCCGATGATAATATCGTCGGACTTAAACGAGGCTTCTTTCGGCAGGTTTTCGTGCAAGTTGTGCGAGCCATAGCGTCCGCCACGCTTACCGAATGCTTCCACCGACGGCATCGGCAGCGTGCTGATCGAAATCGGATGCGTTTCTGCGCGCGCGTCAACCACCC
>JBDSSV010000298.1:0-2747 GCA_039928535.1 Burkholderiales bacterium | reverse complement strand
ACGATTTCGGGCGTGAGGCCGTAACCGTACTCGAAACGGTTCGGCACCAGGAAATCCACGGTGGCGCCGAATTCGCGCAAGGCGCGCATGCCGACCGCGCACGCGGTTGCGCCGTCCGAATCGTAGTCCGCGATGATCAGCAGGCGTTTTTTATTCGCGATCGCATCGGCCAGCAATGCCGCCATGCGCTCCACATTGTGTAGTCCTGCGAGCGGCGACAGGCCGCCCAATTCGGCAGCAAGTTGGCGCGCCGACGTGATGCCACGGGATGCGTAGATGCGCGCGAGCAGCGGGTGCACCCCTTCTTGCACAAGTGCTGAGAGCGTTGCCGGCGGCACTTTGCGGCGCGTCAGGTTGAGTGTCATTGCGGGAGCTACGTAGCGTAGGCCGAAAGTGGACGGCTGCGCCGCCAGAAGCGTCGCAGCTGCGCGCGCGTGAGCGTTGCTTCGAGCAGGGCATCGCGATTGCACGCGACGATGGTCAACTCGTCCAGCCGGCGGGTGCGTAGCGCGTCCAGCAGCGGACGTATCCATTGCTCGTCCAAAATCATGACGGCTTCACGCCATGCCGCTGGACCGTACTCGCGCAAGGCATCAGCGGCGGCGCCGATTTCCAGCAAGTGCCGGTCACCAGCCGTGTGTTCGAGCAATGCTCTGCCGCCGGCAGGCAGTTCGTCATGCGCAATGCCGGCACCCGCGGCCAGTGCATGCAGGAGCGGTCCGCCGCCCCACGCCGCTGCGTATATTGGACGCGCGATTGAGGGTATCGTCCCGCCGCCCGACAGCCAGATGCTGTTGGCGACGGATGCACCGCGCGCTTCCCGCGCCGCTGTTACGGGATGAGCATGCAATATCATTTGCGCTTCATTCATGACTCCATGCCAGCTCAGCGCGTCGGCGCCGCGCGGCAGATGGTGCTTGACGCTCTGATTGAGAGCTTGCGCAAGCGGCGTGGTAACGAGCTGCGGAACACGCGGCACACGTACATACCAGCGGTGCGGTACAGGGGCGCGGAATTCCAGGCCGTCGGCGCCGAAATGCCCGTTGAGCGCCGCGATGAGGTCGCGCGTTTCGTCGGCGCTGAAATCGGCGGCGCGGCCGGCGATGATCAGCCGATTGCGATCGACGCGCAGATGGATGGGATCGGCGCACAGCCAGTAATCGTGCGCCGGTGCGCCGCCGTCGGCTTGCAGGAGCAGCGCGGCGAGCGGCCGATCCTGCTGCGCTTTTGCACCGAAGCCGTCGCACAGCCAATCTTCGCGGAAAATCGCGCTTGTCGTTGTTACACTTGCGCGCGCCAGCAATTCGCTCAGTGCGGCGGTGCGCAGGCCGGCGAACGCCTCGGCGCCGAGTTCGCGCGGCGGCAGCAGGTCGGGGATCAGCAGGGTGCAGTGCATGCGCGGTTCATCGTGGCGCGGCGAGTTTAACATTCGCGGCCCTCACTTATGTGCGATAGCGGCGGCGTTGTGGCAAACTTGCGCCCTCACTCGCGGAACTCCATTGCAACCCTTCGAAATTTTCATCGGCCTGCGCTACACGCGCGCGCGGCAGCGCAGCCGTTTTATCTCCTTCATCTCGCTGGTGTCCGTCATCGGCATCGCGCTCGGCATCACGGTATTGATCACGGTCCTGTCCGTAATGAACGGCTTTCAGCGCGAGGTACGCACGCGCATCCTGAGCGTGGCCTCGCATATTCAGATTACCGGCCCCAACAATGCACTGACCGACTGGCGCAGCATCGCCGAAAAAGCCCGGCAGAATCCGCAGGTAGTCGCCGCCGCGCCTTATGTGACCGCGCAGGGCCTGTTATCAAGCGGTGGCACCGTGCGCGGCGCCTATATACGCGGCATCATTCCCGAGGACGAGGAGAAGGTCGCCGATCTCGCGCAGCACATGAAAGCAGGCAGCCTGACGGCGCTGAAAGCGGGCGAATTCGGCATTGTCCTCGGCATCGAGCTCGCGCGGGCGTTGAGCGTCAATGTCGGCGACAAAGTCGTGTTGATCGCGCCGCAGGGGCAGGTCACGCCCGCCGGCATCCTGCCGCGGCTGCGCCAGTTCATCGTGGTCGGGATTTTTTCGGTCGACCACTATGAGTACGATTCCGGCCTGGGGCTGGTCGATATGGAAGACGCGCAGAAACTATATCGCATGGACACCGAAGTCAGCGGCGTGCGCCTCAAGCTCAAGGATCTGTTCGAGTCCGGTCGCGTGTCGCGTGAACTCGCGCAAAGCCTCGGCCCCGACGCCTACATCACCGACTGGACGCGGCTTAACGCCAACTTCTTCCGCGCCGTCGATATCGAGAAGCGGATGATGTTTCTGATCGTGTTTCTCATTATCGCGGTGGCGGCGTTCAACATCGTGTCCAGCCTGTTCATGGCGGTCAAGGACAAGCAGGCGGACATCGCGATTCTGCGCACCTTGGGCGCCGGGCCCGGCAGCGTGATGAAGATTTTTCTGATTCAGGGGACGCTGATCGGGCTGATGGGAACACTCGCCGGCGTCGCGTGCGGCATCGCGCTCGCGGTCAACGTCGACGTGGTGGTGCCGTTCATCGAGAACCTGCTCGGCTTCAAATTTCTGTCGAAAGACGTCTACCAGATCAGCGATCTGCCGTCGGAATTGCGCGCGGCGGACGTGCTGCTGACCGCGGTGTTCTCGTTCGTGGTGTGCCTGCTCGCGACCATCTATCCGAGCTACCGCGCCGCCAAGATCAATCCGGCCGAGGCCTTGCGCTATGAGTGACGC
>JBDSSV010000297.1:0-5633 GCA_039928535.1 Burkholderiales bacterium | reverse complement strand
AGCACGGTAGATAAAATCGGTTGGACTGAACCGCTGGATTCAGAGCGCGATGCTCTGGAGATTGTAAGGTGCCGAATCGCGGTTTGAGCGTGCAGACGGACGACAAGCGCGTGATGGGGCGTGCGGTTCGGATTCATGAAGTGGACACCGGCCGGCTGGAATCGACGAAATGACTATGACAGATGAGTGTGATGGGGTCAACGGCGAGCGTAGGGGCGAGCGGGGGTGCTGCGTCGCGGGCGGCGCACGCAGGGAAGTGGATGGCGATGGTTGGTGACGAGTGCTCATGGCGGACGTGGCGGCGGCCGTGCGCGCAGTGCCGCGATGGGTGCGACGACGATCATGCGGCCGAGTTGGCAGTGCGGGCACTGGTGGAGGTCGAAGTTTAATACGCGCAAGCAGAACGCTTCGACAGGTTCGGGTTCAAGGGTTTCGGTGACGGCGGGCTGATCGAGTGCCGCGCGTGCGAGGGCCAACTTCGCGCGCTTGGCGCGATTGGCGATTAAACCGTAGTGGCGGATGCGCATGAAGCCCGCGGGCAGTACGTGCAGCAGGAAGCGGCGGATGAATTCATGCGCATGGAGACTCATCACCTTGCGCTGGTTACCGTGGGCGTAGTCTTTGTAGCGAAAGCGCACGTCGGTGCCGGTCACGCTCACGAGGCGGTGGTTGGAGATCGCCACGCGGTGGGTGTAGCGGCCGAGGTAGTCGAGGACTTGGTCGGGGCCGGCGAAGGGTTGCTTGGCGTAGACCACCCAGGGCTTCTGATGGAGTGCCTCGAAGAAGCGCTGGCGAGCGTCGGGATGTGCGAGTTCGGCGTTGGCGCCGGTTAGTTTGATGTTCTGCTGTAGAAACTGCCTGAGTGCGGCCATGAACTTGCCGCGAAACACGCTGGACAGCGCCTTGACCGGGAAGAGGAATCCGCGGCGCGAGCGTATCCAGTGCCCGTCGGGATGCAATGCGCCGGCGGCCACCAGGCAATGCAGGTGCAGATGTTGGGAGAGCGTCTGGCCCCAGGTGTGCAGCACGAGGGTGGCGGCGATGTCGCCGCCGAGCCAGCGGGGGTTTGAGCCAAACTCGGTGAGCGTTGCCGAGACGGCAGCAAAGAGTAGCGCGTAGATCGCGCGCGGGTGGGCTTGCGCGAGCGCGTTCACTTCATGCGGCAGGGTAAACACCAGGTGAAAGTAAGACACCGGCAATAGCTCGGCGCGCTGGTGGCTAAGCCAGCGTTCCTTGGCCAGTGTCTGGCACTTCGGGCAATGGCGGTTGCGGCACGAGTGGTATGAGTAGCGCAGCGACCCGCAGCGTTCGCACTGCGCAATGTGGCCGCCGAGCGTCGCGGTACGACACGCTTCGATGGCGCGTAGCGCCCGGTACTGCACCGGAACAAGACCGTGTGCTGCCCGATACGCGGCACCATGCTGCGTGAAGATGTCGGCGAGTTCTACCGTCCCCCGTGCCGCATCCGCCGTCTGCGGATGCGCGTGCACGCCGGGTTACGGTCGTCGGGTATCGGGTGGGGTCAGCAGATCGAAGGATGAGCCGCCCCCGGACAGGTGCTTCTGCGCGAGGTGGAAGTAGCGTGCCGTGGTCGATAAGCTGCCGTGGCCGAGCAGGCGTTGAATGGTGTGCACATCGGTGCCGGTTTCGAGCCGATGGGTGGCAAACGCGTGGCGCAGCGCATGGATGCCGCCCGCTTTGGTAATGCCGGCGCGCGCCTTGGCCGCGTGGTAGATGCGGTGGGCGGTATGCGCCGAGAGCGGTTGCGCGCAATCGCGCGGGCTCGGAAACAGCCACAGCCGCGGGCGGTGGGCGATCCAGTACCGGCGCAGCTCATTGACCAACCGCGGGCTCAAGATCGTGTAGCGGTCCTGCGCGCCCTTGCCTTGTTCGACCCGCATCGTCAGGCGGTCGCTGTCGATGTCCGTGATCTTGAGATGACACACTTCGGTCAGCCGCAGGCCCCCGACGTAAGTGGTCATCAGCAGGGCGCGGTGCTTGAGGTTCAGCGTCTGCTCGAACATCGCGGCGACTTCCTCGCGCGAGAGTATCTGCGGCCGGCGCTGTGGCACCTTCGGGCGCGGCAGCTGGAACTCTGTCTGCGGGCGCTTGAGGGTGACGCGGTAGAAGAATTCCAGCGCGCTGCACACAATATTGCAACTGCTGTGCGCGAGCTTGCGTTCCTCAAGAAGGTATAACAAGTAACTCTGAACTGCTGCTTCATCGATCTGATCCGGGCGCCGCCCGTAATACTTCGCCAACTTCGCGACCGCGTCGATATACGCTTCACGGGTGCGGTAGGCCAGACCGCGCACAACCATGTCGGCTTCCATCTGCTTACGCAACGCGTTCATGATTCTCTCCTGTGTCAGTGCCGGGAACATTCCCGCAGAAAGACTGACACAGGCATGCGTACACACGCATGCTTGCAGTAACACGCTACATCAGCGACACAGATCGAATGAAATTACAAACGTTGCAACCAGACACACCACCGCGTAAGCGGTTTAGTTCAACGTGTATTGGGTGACAATTTAAATGACGATTTCGTAGACATTTTATCAGCCCATTTAGTCGACTTCCGCTGTCGCATTCTTGAGACATATATGACTTAAGTAATACATCGTCATCGCCGTTTCGAATTCATACGTTACGCCTGACAGGACTCTCGCGCAATCCCGCGCGGGAAGGAGGCTAATGTCATGAGTGACCCTGGCATACAAGAAACGGCCGCTATTGCGGCGGCGCCGCGACTGTTCGATCTGGTACGCGACTCGATTCGCCGGCTGCACTATAGCCGCCGTACCGAACAGACCTATCTCCATTGGATCAAGCGCTATATCCTTTTTTCGGGAAAACGGCATCCGCGCGAGATGGGCGCTGTGGAGGCAACCGCGTTCCTGACCAACCTTGCGACCGAGCGCCATGTGGCTTCGTCGACCCAGAATCAGGCACTGGCAGCGTTGCTCTTTCTATATAAGGAGGTTCTCAACACGCCGCTGCCCTGGCTGGACGATCTGGTCCATGCCAAGCCGTCAATCAGAAAGCCGACAGTGCTGACCGCAATTGAAGCGCGGCAACTGCTGGCGCAAATGCATGGTACGAAATGGTTAATGGCGAGTCTTCTGTACGGCGCGGGTCTGCGGCTGCGCGAATGCTTGAAGCTTCGTATTAAAGATGTTGATTTCGGTTATCGACAGATTCTCGTTCGCGACGGCAAGGGAGGAAAAGACCGCATTACCATCCTGCCGGACCCTCTCGTAGAGCCCTTGCAGAAGCACTTGCAACGAGTGAAGAAACTGCATGATCGGGACTTGCTGGACGGTTGCGGTGAAGTTGAATTGCCCGATGCTCTTGCGCGCAAATATCCGCGCGCACCTTACGAGTGGGTATGGAAGTTCGTGTTTCCGTCGTACAAGCGCTCAGCCGACCGCGAGACCGGGGTGATCCGGCGTCACCATGTCTATGAGAACTTCGTGACTCGCGGCGTCAAGCGGGCAGCGTTCGCCGCCGGCATTACCAAACATGTGAGTTGCCACACCCTGCGCCACTCATTCGCGACGCACCTGCTCGAGAATGGCTACGACATTCGCACGGTACAGGAGTTATTGGGGCATCGCGACGTATCTACTACGATGATATACACGCATGTATTGAATAAAGGTGGACGCGGCGTAAAGAGTCCACTCGCTTAAGCGAAATGAAGCGGTGGGACGCGTCTATGTGTCACTCCACGTGAATATTCGCTTCCTTGACGACACGCGTCCAGCGCGCGATGTCGGTCTTGAGAAAGGCTGCGAATTCTGCAGAAGTGCTGCCGACGGATTCAGCCGCGTCCGCCGCCAGTCTTTGCTCCATCGCGGGCACGAAGATTATCTTCGCGATTTCCTGCTGGAGCTTGCGCACAGTCTCCTGCGGCGTATTCGTGGGCACCAGCACGCCCATCCAGCCGGTGAATTCGTAGCCAGGCACGCCGGATTCAGCGATGGTAGGCACGTCGGGCAGCATCCGCGCGCGCTTCGGCGTCGTTACCGCAATGATGCGCAGCCGGCCGTCCTTCACGTGCGGCAGCACGGACATCGGGCTGCTGAACGCGAATTGCATGCGCCCGGCGAGCGTGTCGTTGAGCGCCTGCGGCACACCTTTGTACGGCACGTGCACGACGTTAATGCCGGTCATGATGGCGAGCAGTTCGCCGGCGAGATGGTTCGACGTGCCGTTGCCGCCGGTGCCGTAGTTGAGCTCGCCGGGTTTTGCTTTCGCGAGAGCGACCAGTTCCTGCACCGTGCGCGCCGGCACCGAGGGATGCACGACGAGCACGTTGGACTGCGAGAGGACCTGGGTCACCGGCGCGAAATCGCGCAGCGTGTTGTACGGCAGCTTGCGATACACGCTTTCTCGTACCGACAGCGCCGAGGTGGTGAAGAGCATGGTATAGCCGTCCGCCGGCGCGTGCGCCGCGGTCTCGGCACCGACCACCCCGATGCGGTTGTCGACGATGACCTGCTGACCCCAGCGCTCGGCAAGTTTCTGGCCGACGAGCCGCGCTACGATGTCGGCGCCGCCGCCGGCCTGGGAAGGCACGATGACGCGGATCGGCCGCGACGGATATTGCTGCGCTGTTGCGAGCGTTGCTGCAGTCGCAGTCACAGCCGCAAGCAGCATGACAAAACATCTGTCGCCCGTTTCATGCAGGACCCACGACGAGGTCCGATCCTGTGTTTTTCTTTTTCGGAGAGACACGTTCAACGACAAAAATATCAGCTATGCACGCGGCGAAGCGCGACCTTCATGAACTTTGACAGACGACCAAGGCTTGATTTTCGTGAGCTTGGCGCCCAAAGTGCGTTCGGCAATTTCAGTGTCATGGACCGCTTGCGCGCGCAACCAGTAGCCATTTGACAAACCGAAAAACCGGGACAAACGCAGATCGGTATCGGCGGTGATGGCACGTTTGCCGGCTACGATGTCGCCGATGCGTTGCGCCGGCACGCCAATTTCCTTCGCCAGCCGGTACTGACTGATTCCCATCGGCAACAGAAACTCTTCCCGCAGAAGTTCACCGGGTGTTACAGGCTTAAGCTTGCGCATCATCGATCTCCGTCAGTGATAGTCCACGATCTCGACGTCTTCGGCGCCTGCGTGCGTCCAGCGAAAGCAAACGCGAAACTGATCGTTTACGCGGATGCTGTGCTGCCCCGCGCGATTGCCTTTCAGGGCTTCCAGCCGGTTGCCGGGCGGCACTCTCAGATCTTCTAACCGGCCCGCGATCGCAAGCTGCAGGAGCTTGCGTCGCGCAACCGATGCGATATTCGCGAACCGCTTGACCGGTTCCCCGTTTGAGAGCGCTTGCGTATCGGCGCACTTGAACGTCTTGATCACGAACCTGATAGTAACGCATCACGTGATTAACGTCAAACGTGACTATCTGCGCGTCTTGCCCGAAAGCGCCGCCGACCGACAGACTTCTGTGATTTCTATTTCGAATACTCTTCCAGCTCGACCAAGGCACCGAGAAAATCCGCGGGGTGCACGAATGCGATGCGCTCGCCGTGGACGTTCAACTGCGGCTTGCCGTCACCGAGCACGCGCACGCCGTTGACTTTCATCGTCGCGGTCGTCGCGTCAACGTC
>JBDSSV010000296.1:0-6102 GCA_039928535.1 Burkholderiales bacterium | reverse complement strand
GGCCGTATTCACGACCAGCACGACCTTCCCCGCGTAATCGCACAGCGATTGCGGCTTGCCCGTAATCAATTCGGGGAACTGGTAGTCGAGCACGGATTTACACGTGGACTGCGTTGCGGCGAATACGCTGCCCGTCAGCATCAACCCGGCGACGGCACATGCAGCGATTTTATGCGCTATGGAATGCATAGCCCGCTTCCACGGCGTTACTTCATCAGCTCCGCGCTGCGCTTTACCGCTTTGACGATGTTGATATAACCCGTGCAGCGGCACAGATTGCCTTCGAGTCCGTGATAGATCTCGTCGTCGGTAGGGTGCGGGTTGTCTTTCAGAAACGCGCTGATCGCCATGATCATGCCCGGCGTGCAGAAGCCACATTGCAGCGCGTGACAGTCGGTAAAGGCCTGCTGCACGGGATGCAGCTGGTCGCCCTTGGCGAGGCCTTCGATAGTGACGATCTCGGCGCCGCTCGCCTGCACCGCCAGCATGGTGCACGACTTCACGGCGCGGCCATTGACGTGCACAGTGCAGCAGCCGCACTGGCTCGTGTCGCAGCCGATGTGCGTGCCGGTGAGCTGCAGCTGGTCGCGCAAGACATCGACGAGCAGCGCGCGGTCTTCGACTTCACGCGAATGTATCTTGCCGTTTACGGTCAGTTCGATTTTTGTCATGGGATTGAAAGCAGGATTGAGGATTGAAGATTGAGGAGCGTGGATTGAGTGTTACGCGGCGAGCAGTTTCTTGACCGCGCGCTTGGTCATTACCCTGGCGAGGTTCGCGCGGTATTCGCGCGTGGCGTGTATGTCTTCGTTCATGTCGTCGGTCGCCAGCGGAACGTCTTCTAGCACATCCGCGCTCAATTTTGTTGTCAGCGCTTTTTCGGCTGCCGCCCAGCGGAACACGCCGGATGCGGCACCGGTGATCGCGACGCGCAAGCCCTTTGCACCCTCAGCCACGAAAGAACCCGCCATCGCATAACCGGAAGCCGGGTGCGGAAATTTTTCGTACGCGGCGCGCTTGGGAATATTGAATTTCACGCGCACGACGATTTCGCCTTCTTGGAGCGCGGTGGCGAACATGCCCTGAAAGAAATCCGCCGCTGCGATTTCGCGCTGGTTGGTGACTATGGTCGCGTCAAGCGCCAGCACCGCCGCCGGATAGTCGGCCGCCGGATCGTTGTTGGCGACCGAGCCGCCGAGCGTGCCGCGGTTGCGCACCTGCGGGTCGCCGATGTGGTTGGCGAGGTAGGCCAGCGCGGGAATGGCTTTTTTCACCACCGCTGACGTAGCGACTTCGACGTGTTGGGTGGCAGCGCCTATCACCAGCTGATCGCCTTTGACTTCGATGCCGCGTAATTCGGACAAGCCGCCGATATCGACGAGGTGCGACGGCTGCGCGAGCCGCTGCTTCAGGGTCGGTATCAGCGTCATGCCGCCGGACAAGAGCTTGGCTTCAGGGTTCGCCGCGACCAAAGCCTGCGCCTCGGTCAGCGATTTCGCTTTCACATAGTTGAACTGGAACATGCTATCTCCGCTTGGCTGCCTGAATGGAATGCCACACTTTGCTCGGCGTGTACGGCATATCAAGATGCCCGACGCCGGCGGGCCGCAACGCATCGGTCATGGCGTTCGCGAGCGCCGGCAACGATGCCGTGCACCCTGATTCTCCCACGCCTTTGGCGCCGATGGCGTTGAGTTTGCTCGGCAACGGGTGGTCGCCGACATTCATGTCGCGCAGCAGGCCTGCACGCGGCATGCAATAGTCCATGAAACTGCCGGTCTGCAACTGGCCGCTCGCGCGGTCGTAGATCACGTGCTCGTGAAAAATCTGCCCGGCGCCCTGCGTGACGCCGCCATGCACCTGGCCTTCGACGATCGCATGATTGATGACCGTGCCGCTGTCGTCCACCGCTACGTATGACGCGATCTCGGTCACGCCGGTGTCCGGATCGATTTCGACTTCAGCGATATGGCAGCCGTTCGGCCACGTCGAGCCGACCGTAGCCTCCGCCAGCGTATTCATCGGATGCGGTTGGCGTCCGGCGAGTTTCTGCGCGAGCTTCTCGAAGCTGATGGATTTTTCGCCGTCGTGCGAGCGGAACACGCCGCCTTTGTAATCGACCTGCGACGGCTCGAGCTCGAGTTCCTCGGCTGCCAGCGGCTTCGCCTGCTCGATCATTTTGTCCGCCGCGATTTTGCACACGCTGCCGACACCGGCCATTGAGCGCGAACCGCCCGTATGGTTGCCGATCAGCGCGTGCGCCGGATCGCATTCGCGCAAGGTCACCGACTCGTGCGGAATACCAAGCGTATCTGCAACGACCGAGGTAAAAGTCGTCTCATGCCCTTGGCCGGACGACAGGCTGACGGTATAGACGGTGAGCTTGCCGGTGACGTCGACTTCGATCGCGACCTGATCTTTCGGGAACACGCCCGCGCCCGTCGCCTCGATGATGGTGGAGAGCCCCATGCCGCGCAGCTTGCCGCGTTGCTTCGCCGCGGCGCGGCGCTTTTCGAAGCCACTCCAGTCCGCCGTTTTCAGCGCCTGCTCGAGACAGCCTGCGAAATCGGATGGCTCGTACACGCCCACCGTCGGCGTCTTGTACGGAAACTCGTTCGGCGGTATGAAATTACGGCGGCGCAGCTCGGCGCGCTCGATCTTGAGTTCGTCCGCTGCGCGGTCGACGAGACGTTCGACGGCATATGCGATATCGGGACGTCCGGCGCCGCGATACGCGGCAATCGGCACCGTATTCGTGAGCACGACCTTGAAGCTGCCGTAGAGCGCCGGCGTTTTATACACGCCGGTCATCAACGTCGCGGGATTGCGTAAATGGCTGATCGAGCCGGTCGGCGTGAGGTAAGCGCCCATGTCAGCGAGGAATTCGTAGCGTGCGGCGAGAAACTTGCCGTCGCTGTCGAGCGCCAGTTCGCCGGCTATTTCGAGCCCGCGCCCATGCGCATCCGACATGAAACCCTCGGCGCGCGAGCCGACCCATTTCACCGGCCGGCCGAGACGTTTCGCCGCGATCATCTGCGCGCCGTGCTCCGGATACACGCCGCTGCGCTGGCCGAAACTGCCGCCGACATCGTGCGAATGCACGCGCAGCTTCTCCTCGGGCACGCCGGTCAGCGTCGCACACTGCTTGCGCAGCATCATCATGCCCTGCGACGGCGTATAGATATCGTAGCTTTCGCTCGCGGCGTCGTAGCTCACCGTGCAGCCGCGCGGCTCCATCGGGCTCGGCGCCACGCGCGTGGTCAGCACTTTCAGCTTCGTGATATGCGCGGCCTTCGCAAACGCCTGCTCCACCGCCTTGGCGTCGCCCGTTTCCCACTCGAAGCACAGGTTGCCGGGAATATTGGCATGCAATTGCGGCGCACCGGCCGCAAGTGCGTCCTCCATTGTGACGACGGCGCCCAGGTCTTTGTATTCGATTTCGATCGCGTCGAGCGCGTCCTGCGCCGCGAGCGCGGACTCCGCCACGACCATTGCAATGCATTCGCCAACGTAACGCACGGCTTTGGTCGCAAGCACGGGCCGTTCGGGCTTGAGGATCTGGCCGCCATTGCGCCCCGCAAAGGACATCAAATTCGGAAAGTGCGTGTACTGCGCGGCGATTGCGTCGGCGCCGGTGAACACAGCCACGACGCCCGGACGCGTGAGAGCGGGCCTGGCATCTATCGAAACGATTTCCGCGTGTCCGCGGTCGGCCCGCAGAAACGCAGCATGCAACTGGCCCGGCAGGTTCATGTCCGCGGTATAACGGCCGCGGCCGGTAATCAAACGCAGGTCTTCGCGGCGGTTGGCCGTGTGGTTATCGCTCATATTGCGGAATTCACTCTGGATGTGGGAAGTTCAGCCTCTAGTCTACCTTGGCGCCCGAGGCTTTGACGACTTTTTCCCATTTTACAACTTCATTGCGAATGTGCGCGCCGAACTCTTCCGGCGTGCTCGTCAGCGGGTCGATGCCCTGCGCGGCCATGCGCTCGCGCAGCTCCTTCATTTTCAACACCTTCACGAAGCCCGCATTGAGTTTGTTAATGATGTTCGCCGGCGTTTTCGCCGGCGCGACGAATCCGTACCAACCCGTGACCTCGAACCCCGGGACGGCCTCGCTCATCGCCGGCACGTCCGGCAGTGTGGCATGGCGTTGCGGGCTCGTGACCGCCAGCGCCCTTACCTTGCCCGAGCGCACGAACGGCAGCGCCGACGAGGCGGTCGCGAACATGAACTGCACGCGCCCCGCCATCAGGTCGGTCAGCGCCTCCGCCGCGCCGCGATAAGGCACGTGGACAGTTTTGATGCCCGCCAGCACGTTGAGCATTTCACCCGACAGATGGACCGAGGTGCCGCTGCCTGATGACGAGAAATTCAACCCGCCCGGCTTCGCCTTTGCGAGCGCAATTAGCTCCTTCACTGAATTCGCCGCGAGCGATGGCGTCACCACCAATATGTTCGGACTCGAACCGACCATCACGACTGGCGCGAAATCCTTGACCGGGTCATACGGCAACTTGGAATACAGGCTTTTGTTGATCGCGTGCGTGCCTACCGTTACGAGCATCAGCGTATAGCCGTCAGGTGTTCCGTTTTTTACGGTCTCGGCAGCGATATTTCCGCCGGCACCCGGCCTGTTTTCGATCACGATGTTCTGCTTGAGCTCCTCGCCCAGGTACTGACCGATGATGCGCGGCACGATATCGCCGGCGCTGCCCGGCGGGAATGGCGCGATCACGCGGATCGGCTTTTGCGGAAATGACTCCGCCTTGTCGGCCTGTGCGTGTGCAACGCCTGAGATTGCGCAGACCAGCGTCAATACCAGAAAAATCCGGTTGGTTCTCATATCAGGAAATCTCCACTGGCTTGCCGGTTGAAATGGATGTAATGATGCCTTCGAATACGGCGATGGTCGCAGTCATTTCCGCCGGCGTAATTGGATACGGCGCGCCGCCGCCAACCGCAGTCGCAAACGCATCGAATTCGGCGCGCAGCGAATCGACTGGCGCATACGTCTTGCGCTCGACCGGCGCACCCGAGCAGCGCACAACTATTTCCGTTTCACCGAGCGCCTCCGCCGAACCCTTGTCGCCGAACGCATGCACGCGCCAGTAAAATGGCGAAGCGCGCACCGCTCCCAGCGTGCCGCTCATGCCGTTCTTGAATTTGAATAGCACCGATATCGTGTCGCGCGGATCGTCACCGCCGCGCATGGACGCGAATTGCGCGCTGACTTCGGCCACCGGGCCTGCCATGCTGACGAACGCGTCGAGTATATGGATGCCGGTGCCGGTCATGCCCGCGCCCGGCGTCTCGTCCGGCTTGTGGCGCCAGCCCGCGAAGAAATTGCTCGAGTTCTCATTACTGTAGTGCCCTTCGATATGCATCAGTTCGCCGAGGCTGCCGCCGGCGACCACACCGCGCAGCGCAGTCATCGACGGCCAAAAGCGTTTGTTCTGCCCGACGCCAATAACGCGCTTCGCATCGAGACAGGCCTTGACCGCCCGCTCTGCATCGGCGCGCTTGAGCGACAGGGGTTTTTCGCAAAACACATGCTTACCCGCGCGCGCCGCCGCGACTATCTGGTCGGCATGCAGCGAGTGTGGAGTCGCCAGCACGACCGCTTCGATTGCGGGATTGGCGAGCACTTCGTCGAGCTCGCTGCAGAGCGGAATACCGTGCTGCTTGCCGAATGCCTGCGTCTCGGTGAGTTCTTTCGTCACGCCGCGCACGAATTTCAGTTGCGGACATTTGCCCTGCACCGCGTTGACGATGTTCTTGCCCCACCAGCCGAGCCCTACGATTGCCGCGTTAACCACTCACTTCTCCTTTAATTCACAAACTAACGCCGATAGATCGGCGATGGGCTAGCAGAGTCATACTAATGGAAAAATACTTCGCACATGGTTTTAAATCATCGGCGTTTATCTGCGGCTCAACTAAAGTTTCAACTGAAAACGCCGCACGCGCGCCTCGTCCACTTCGACGCCAAGGCCGGGCCCGTCGGGGACGACGACATGTCCGCGCTCGACTTTCAGCGGCTGCATCGTCAGGTCTTCCGCCAGATAGGGGCTCGCGATATTCAGGCTCCAGTTGTTCGAC
>JBDSSV010000295.1:0-5083 GCA_039928535.1 Burkholderiales bacterium | reverse complement strand
AGACGCCAGTACGTTGCCGTAACGAACGCAAACGAAGTTAGTTTCAGGAATCGAAATGTTGGCCGCGATGAAAACGCGCTCTTGCAGGGCTTTCGTCATGCCCATGACGTTGACCGGCTTGCAGGCTTTGTCGGTGCTGACGCCGACGACCGTTTTCACCGGGTAGCCGTGCTCGCCGATGGCGCGCACGATGTTGTGGGCGCCCAGGCAGTTCGTCATCAGCGCCTCCGCCGGGAAGTATTCGCACGACGGCACCTGTTTCAGCGCGGCGGCGTTGACGACGATGTCGGCGGCCTTGACCGCCGAGCACACCGCGGCGTAATCGCGCACGTCGCCGATCCGGAATTCGAGCACGTTCATGAAATTGCGGTAGATCACTTCGTCGGTGGTCACGGTCTTGTGCAGATAGGAGAGGCGCATCCCGTGCTGCTTGGCCTCGTCGCGCGAAAACACGATGACCTTGGCCGGCGTGCCCGCCTTGCCCGCCAGAATCCGGCGCACCAGCACCTTGCCGAGCGAGCCGGTGCCACCGGTGACGAGTATGGTCTTGTTCTTAAACAATCACGTTCTCCAGTCGGCGTACAGCGTCGGGTCCGCCGCCAGCTCGCCCATCATCGATCCCCAGTCCGGCGGCGCGTAGCCGGTCACGCGCTGAAAGCGTTCACTATCCAGATTGCGTTTTATGACGACGTCGTCAGCGGGTTCTATTCTGACGTCGGTGCCGAAGGCGTCGCGCGCGAGCAGCAGCAGTTCGTATTTGGAAATCACCTTCGATGCCACGTGATAGAGTCCGCGCAAATCCGCAAACCCCACAATGATATCACCGACGACTTGCGCCAGATGCAGCGTCGAAACCCCGCTATACAGCGCATTGCGGTAGCCGCGGATTGTTTTGCCCTGCTGGGCAAGAAACCATTCGAGCAATTCGGTGCCGTCTGCGAGTTCGCGTCCGATAAATGACGAGCGTATCGTCAGCGCAGTGCCGGCGCTGATTTCGCCCAGCGCCTTGGTCCGGCCGTACAGGTCCTCGGCGTTCGTCAGGTCGGCCTCAGTATAGCTGCCGCGTTTGCCGTCGAACACGCAGTCGGTGCTGAAATTGATGATGCGCGCGCCGTGCTTCTCGCCCCACGCCGCGAGATGATGCGGCAACAGCGCATTGAGCAGGATGCTTGGCGCGGGATCGCCGGGCGGCTCGCGGCGCTTGGTGACGCCAATGCAGTTGACTATCACCTGCGGCGAGGTTTGCAGGAGAGCGGCGTCGAGCGCATTGAAATCGGCGGCATTCACGTTGTCGATCACGCGCGCGTCGTCGAAGAGTTTGCAGTGCGCGTAATCCGCGCGCGCGCCGCGCAGCATGACGCAGCAATCGGCAAACCGCCCGCCCAGTATCTGCCACAGCTTGTGGCCGAGCAGGCCGGTGCCGCCGAGAATGACGATGCGCATCTCAGGTCGCCGGCTTCAGTTCGTTCATCCAGCCCTCCAGCTTGCTCAGGAGCATTTCGCGCTCGAAATGCTGTTCGAAGTATGCGCGGCCGCGTTGCCCCATCGCTTGCCGCGCGTCCGCGCCGAGGCGCGCCAGATCGAGCACCGCATTAGCCAGCGCCGCCGGATCTTCCGCCGCGACCGCAACGCCGGCGCCGGCTTCGGTCACTATACGGGCGCCCTCGCCGTCGAGCGCGGCGATTATCGGCTTCGCACAGGCGAGATACGATTGTACCTTCGCCGGCAGCGTCAATGCGAATATGGGTTCCTTCTTGAGCGTCACCAGCATGGCGTCGGAGCGCGCGAAAAAACGCGGCATCGCTTCCGGCGGAAAGCGACCGAGCAGATGCACTGTCGCCTGCAGTCCGCGCGCGACAATCTCCCGCTCGACCCACGGCCGCAACCTGCCGTCGCCGACGACGAGCCACTGGATGCCCGTTTCCTGCTTAAGCAGCGTGGCAGCGGCCAGTATCGTCTCGAAATCCTGCGCTGCGCCGATGTTGCCGGCAAACATCACGCGAAAGCCCGGCGGCAATCCCGGCTCGAGGCCCGCTTCGCGTTTGGCACCGTCGGGTTGGTACAGCGATTCCGCGCTGTTAGGAAAGTAGCGGATGCGCGCGGGGTCGGCGCCGAGCGCCTCGATCGGCGCCACGAAGGCGCGCGACTGCACGAGTATCCGGTCGCAGCCGCGATAAATCCAGCGCACCATCGCCTCGACGGGGCCGAGTATCCAGCGCGCGGTGATGGCGCCAGCCGCATTCAGGCTTTGCGGCCACAGGTCCTGCACCCAGAACACGATGGGGGCGCGCTTGAACGCTTTCAGCACGCGCGCGGGTATGCCGACAGTCACCGGCGACGGCTCGTAGACGAAAATCACATCGTATTTGCCGCGCAGGCGTAACGGCGCGAGCAGGCTGGCGAACAATGCGAACGAGAGGTAATTGACGGCCAGCCGGAAGCCGCCGCCGTCGCCGCGCGGGACCAACGGCATGCGGATCACGTCCACACCCTGGTAATTTTCGCGCTTCAGGCGCCACACCCCGTAGCCCTTGAACAGCCGTCCGTGCGGATAATTCGGCATGCCGGTGAGCACCGTCACCGCGTTGCCGCGCTCGCGCAGGCCAATGGCCAGGTCGTTGATGCGGAACTCCTCCGGCCAGAAATACTGCGTGACGATGAGAATCTTCACGGCGTCAGACGGCGAGACCGCGATAAATGTCCAGCATCTCGGCTGCGTTGCGGCGTACATCGAAATTGCGGCAGGCGAGCGCGTACGCGGCATCGCCCATGCGTTGCCGTTCCGCCGGGTGCGTGTAGAAATATTCGATCGCGTCGGCGAGGGCGCGCGCGTCGCCGGCCGGAACGCACAGACCGGTCTCGCGGTCGACGATGGTGTCGCCGGGCGGCCGCTCGATGGCCACAATGCCCGGCACTTTCGAAAACGCGGCCTCGAATACCGGGCGCCCCGCCGCGTTCAGGTGCGACGGGAAACACAACACACTGATGCGCTCATAGGCATCGCGAATATTCGGCATGAACCCGATCAGATGTACGTGCTTGCCGAGTGCGTGAGCCTGGACGAAGTTTTCGATGTCGGCCCTGACGTCGCGTGCAAAATTCAGGTGCTGCAGGAGCCAGCCGCGCAGCCCTGACAGCTTGCGCGCGTTGTCGCCGATGATGACGAAATGGATATCCAGGCCTTTGGCGGTACACAGTCGCGCCGCTTCCATAAACTCCGCAAGCCCTTTCATCGGCAGCAGGTTGCCGACCATGGCCGCCTTGAAGCCCGGACAGGTCAATGCGGGGGGCAGATCTGTCGCGGGTGCCTCGGTAGCCGGGAGGTCGAGGGCAAAACCGTTGTGTATCACGCAGGCGGCAAATTCCGACGGCAGATTGCCCTTCACGGTTTCGTCGATGGCGACGATTTTGTCCGCATAGCGGAGAATCACGTAACGCAGCAGGCGCCGGCGCAGCGGCATGCCGCTCGTTTGCAGCACCGAGCGCACGTGCACGACGACGGGCTTGCGGAACAGCAGTTTGGCGATGATGACCGGCAGCAGCGCGGTCACGTCGTTGACGTGAATGATCTGGATCGTTTTCCAGCGCGCCTTCGCTTTGAACAACGCAGCGACGGTGAAAGGCAGCAGCCACAACTCGCGCAGCAGCAGCAGCCAGCGCAGCCCGCGATAGTGGCCGAAACGGGTGGTGTCAAGCTGCGAGATGCCGCGGGTCACGATCAGCGGCACGCCCTGGCGACCTGCAAATTCGGCGACATTGCCGCGCGGCGTGATCAGGTGGGGGGCGACCGCGTCCGACGGAAACGCACGGATCATTTCCAGCAGGCTGCGCGACGCGCCGCCGAAAGCGCCGGCGTGATGAATATAGAGAACCGAAATGGTCAAACGGTGGCCACTTGGATGACGTTGTCCATGTTCTATCGATTGTGCAAATGGCGGGCAATCCGCACCGACGCATCTCCAGTGCCATACAGCGCTGGACTGGAACGCGGGCGCCGGAAATTAATCAGAATCCTGCGCAGCCTTCGATAAAGCCGCGCGCTGTCAGTTGGCGGAGCCAGTGTATTCCATCCGGCTTCAACCAACTCGACCCATTCGGTTTCGGTGCGCAGCGTTACGCACGGCACCCGATAGAAGAAAGCTTCTTTTTGTACACCACCGGAATCGGTCGCAATTACACGCGCATGCTTCTCGAGCATGACCATATCGAGATAGCCGACAGGGTCGATAAGACGCAGACCTTTGCCGGCGCGCCAGCCGAGCTTCGACAGTGCCTTGCGCGTGCGCGGATGGATTGGAACGACGACATGAACCTCGCGGCTGAGCTTTTCGAGCGCATCGAATATCGCACGCAAACGCGTGGCATCGTCTGTATTTTCGGCGCGATGAATAGTGGCAAGCACGTAACTGCCCGGCTCCAAAGCGAGCCGGGCGAGAATCTTGCTCATTTTGGCCGCCTTCTTTGCATAGAACAATGCGGCGTCGAACATGACATCGCCGACCCTCATAACGCGACGCTTATCGATACCCTCGTGGCTTAGATTCTCCACGGCCGTTTTGGTCGGGGCAAACAGCAGATTCGAGACGTGGTCCGTCAGGACGCGGTTGACCTCCTCCGGCATGGCGCGATTGAACGACCGCAAGCCGGCTTCGACGTGAGCGATCGCCACATTAAGCTTTGCTGCTGCCAGGGCGCCGGCTAGAGTGGAATTCGTGTCTCCATAAACGAGAACCCACTGTGGGTCGTGCTTCAAAATTGTGCGTTCGATTGCTTCGAGCATTTGCCCGGTTTGCGCGCCATGCGAGCCCGAGCCGATGCCGAGATGAATGTCCGGACGCGGGATTTCCAGTTCGTCAAAAAAAATATCGGACATATTGCGGTCGTAGTGCTGGCCGGTATGCACCAGAATTTCGCGCAATCCCGGCATAAGGCGCAGGGCCCGACTGACCGTTGCCGCCTTGATGAACTGCGGCCGCGCGCCGATTACGGTTACGATTTTCAACTTACTGAACCTGGACTTGGACTTTGAAAATACGCATCCATGCGCCGAAGCTTATGAAGCGCCAGATTTGAAAACTAAACG
>JBDSSV010000294.1:0-2563 GCA_039928535.1 Burkholderiales bacterium | reverse complement strand
TACGTGATCGATCTCGGTTCGGGTGACGGCCGCATCGTGATCACTGCGGCAAAATTGTTCGGCGCGCGCGGTTTCGGCGTCGATCTGTCCGACGATCTCCTGCGCGAAAGCAACGGCCGCGCGTTGGGCGAAGGGGTGTCCAACCGCGTGAAGTTCGTCAAGGAGAACCTGTTCGAGACCGATTTGAGCCAGGCCACCGTCATCACGACTTACCTCCTGCCGTCGATGAACGAGAAGCTGCGGCCGAAGATACTGAACTTGAAGCCGGGCACGCGCGTTGCCGCGCACGACTATGCCATGGGCGACTGGCAGCCTGACGAGCAGAAAGAACTCATCGTGCCCGAGAAAAAAGTCGGCAATCCGGGACGCAGCTTTCTTTACCTGTGGATAGTGCCGGCCAAGGTCGGCGGAAAATGGCAGGCGCAAATCGCGTCGTCCGCGTATGCCGGCAATCTCGATCTCGAATTCGTCCAGACCTATCAAAAGCTGACAGGCACCGCGACCAGCGGTGGCCAGAAGGTCGCCATGCTGCTGCCCAGGATCGAGGCCGATCAGTTGAGTTTCGGCTTTTTCACCAAGCCGGGAGACAGCAAAACGCGCCATCAATTTGCCGGCACGGTGAGGGGCGACATAGTTGAAGGTACGGTCAAAGTCGGCGACGGCGCCGCGCAGCAGCAACTGCCGTGGAGTGCGAAAGTCGTGCAACGGGTAGCGGGCCCGCAATGACCGCGCCGGCGATGGGGCAGGACACGCAGCCGAAGCCGAGCCTGTCGCTCAGCGACGCGGTGGCGATGATCGTCGGCCTTATCGTCGGTGCGGGCATCTTCGGCACGCCTTCTATAGTCGCCGGTGCAGTGGAAAGCGAAGCGTTGCTGGTCACGGTATGGATTGCAGGCGGCATCTTCTCGATCATCGGCGCGTTGTGCTACGCCGAGCTCGCGACGGCTTTTCCTTCGGCCGGCGGCGAATATCATTTTCTGCAGAAGGCATTCGGCCGCCAACTGGCGTTTTTATACGGCTGGGCGCGCATGACGGTCATCGTCGCGGGCTCGATCGCAGTGTTTTCGTATCTGTTCGGCGACTACATGTCGCGCATCGTGAATCTCGGTGCCCACTCGTCGGCGATCTGGGCGGCGCTCGTCGTCGGCGGGCTGACTCTTGTCAATTACGTCGGCATACGCGAAGCGAAGATCACGCAGAATCTGTTTACGATACTGGAAGTGAGCGGGCTGGTGCTGATCGTCGTTACGGGCCTCATTCTCGCCGGCGAACCGCCGGTAGCTGCGCCCGCCGCGACGGGCGGCGGCCCGTGGTACATGGGCGCCGGTATCGGCTCGGCGATGGTGTTCGTGCTGTTTACCTACGGCGGCTGGAACGATGCGGCTTATATCTCGGCGGAGGTCAAAGACCGGGAAAAGAACATGGTGCGCGCCTTGCTGTTCTCCATCGCGATAGTCACGGTGCTCTACGTGCTGGTCAACATCGCTTACCTCAAAGGGCTGGGCTACGTTGCGATGACGCGCTCGGACGCGGTGGCTGCCGATCTCTTGAAGACCGTGCTGGGCCCGACCGGCGAAAAACTCATCTCGTTCATGATCGCGATCGCGGCATTCACGTCGGTCAACGGCTCCATCATCGTCGGCGCGCGCTCAAACTATGCGCTCGGGCGCGACTGGCCGCTGTTCGAATATCTCGGCCGCTGGGACGCAGCGAGCGGCTCGCCGCGCAACGCGGTGCTGGTGCAGGGCGTGATCGCGCTGGCGCTGGTCGCGTTCGGGGCTTTCTATAATACGGGATTTAAAGGACTGGTCGAATATTCCCTGCCCGTATTTTGGGGATTTTTCATGCTCGTCGGCATCGCGCTATTCGTGCTGCGGGCAAAAGAGCCGAACGCGCCGCGGCCGTTTCGCGTGCCGGGCTATCCGGTGATCCCGGCGGTGTTCGTGCTCATGTGCGGATATCTTTTATACTCGAGTCTCACCTATCATCGCACGCACGCGCTCGTCGGCCTGGGCGTGCTGGCGGCGGGCGGGGTGGTCATGCTGTTTGCGCGGGGCGGCAGGAACAAGATCTAGACGATGCCAGCGCACATGCGCGCAATGGTCCGCACCTCGCATGAAAGCGGCGCACAAATGCTCGACAGACTTCTAAGAATCAATATCTTCGCCCTCGACTGGCGTGTCGCGCTCGTCATTGGATTCGTATTGTTCGGAGCGACCGTGCTCACGGACTTCATTACGAGTTATGAACTGAGCATGACCCCGTTTTATCTTTTTATTGTTTTGCTGGTCACCTGGAATTGCGGCTGGAAATTGGGTCTGGTGTTTGCCGTCATTTCATTCGCGGCGCCGATGATAATCGGGGAACTGGACGGAACGCCGTTCTCGCGAGCTTTCTATTTTTACGTCGACAGTGCAAACCGCCTGATTTCATACCTGGTTGCAATGGCGCTGACTTCGCAGCTGAAGACGCTGCACGAGCGCGAAAAGCACTCAGCGCGTCTCGATTATCTGACCGGCATCGCCAATCTCAAGGGCTTCTACGAGGAGCTGAACATCGAGCT
>JBDSSV010000293.1:0-12253 GCA_039928535.1 Burkholderiales bacterium | reverse complement strand
GCGCGATGACGCTGCCATGTCCCGGACTGGCGAGCCGGCCACGCCTTTAAGCGGATACAGCGTGCTTTCCTGTTTGCTGCTCAAGCCGGTGGCCGGAGAAGTCGCTCCGGCGGTACCGCGCTTGCCTGCATGCAGTTCGCGCGTGGCGCAAGCGCGGTTTCATGGCAGTGAAAAATTCGTCAGTTCGTGCCGGCTGTCCAACATGAATTCGGGTTGCCTGCAGCGCCGGAATGCCGCGCGTGCTCATACGTTTCACGGCCCAGCCAATGGCGACCAGCGCAAGACCGCCGGGCAGCAGAAAAACGGCGACCGGAAAAGCCCACCGCCGCATGACTGCTGTGAACAATTGAAATTTGACGCTCATAGCGACGATAGTATGAACAAACCGGCCCGCATGCAGTCGGCGGCTTACCGATTGCTGCGTCAGACCCGGACTACGCAGGAGAACCGGGGCAAAGCTCCCCGCGTTATTGCCTGGTAGAAGCGGTCTTTATGCGGCAGTGATTCTGCTAGCTGGCGAGCGCCTCTAGCGGGTGCATGCCTTGTTTCTCCATCACCTGCTGCATGACTTCATAATAGGTCCAGCCGTTGATGCGTGTTCTGCCGAGGAAAATCGTCGGCGTGTTGGTAATGCCGATTTCGCGCGCCTGCATCACCGCCGCCAGCGCGCGCTCGGCATAGATGCGCTGGTGCAGCGCGATCTGAAGTTCGGCGGGGTCAAGGCCGACTTTTTCGGCAGCGGCCATCAAGGTTTCAGCCTCGCCGATGTCCGCCCCTTCGGTCCACATCAGGTCGTAGACCGCAGTCTTGTACGGAAAATCCAGGCCCTTGTCGCCCGCGAACTCGAGCGCCTCGAAAGCGGTGATGCTGTAATGACGCTTTTCCGGAAAACGCATGCGCGGGTACTGGTCGGGCGCCATTTCCTTGATCCAGGCGTTGCGTCGTTCGCAGCGTGCGTCCGCTTCGGCGCTGCGCTCGCGTGGGATGCCTGCGGGCGGCGTTTCCGGGTGCAGGAGGTGAGGTCGCCATAGCGGCTCCACGCCGTATTCGCGCGCGAGGCGGTCGATCTGCTCGACTGCGAGGAAGCTATAAGGGCAGACGAAGTCGGCAAATATCGCGACCCGAAATTTTTCCTTCGATTCCCGGATTTGTGCTTGCATTTGCGTGTCTCCTGAACTAAATCGCTCTGGCCATCGCCTCGGCGGCTTCGGCGGCGAGTCCTTCGCCGGTGATGCCGCCTTCCAGCGCGTCGCGGTCGAATGTCAGAAACGCGACGCTGGCGCCATTATCCCCCGTCACGAGAGGTTTTGCTGCAATCTCGCCGCGCACGTAACGGAAGCCCGGCGGGCCGATGACTTTGCCATTCATGGCGACCGCGCCTTCGAGCACGACTTCGTAGCGCCCGAATTCGGCGGCGGGCATCGCGAGCGCCGCATGCGGCGGCGCTTTGACGACGACGGCGGCGGGTCCGTAGTCGGGCGGCATCATGAGTTTATAGGCGCCGTGGTCGACGCCCGGCAGCGGCTGCCATTCCGTTTCGGAGGAGAGGGAAATAAAAATGCGGCCGCCCAGATTGATTTTGCGCCGCGCCTCGGTGTTGGCCATCGAGATGATGCCGCCCGCCTTCGGATGCAACACGAGCATGTCGTGCCCGCCCGCTACCGCGAACGGGCCATACGGAATATTGTGGTCGGTGTAGTGGACGGCCAGCGGCTCCAGATGCTTGACCCCGCGCGGGAAATCCATCGTGCCACTGAGGAGCAATTGAAACTGCGACGTCAGGTGCATGTGGCCATAGACCGACGGGCAATCGTCGAAGCGGAAGCGCAGCGCTTCCGGTCCGCCGTCGTCACCCGTCAGCAGCACCTGGCAGGCGAATTTGATGCCTTCGGTTTCGCCGCGTTTCCACGGCGCATTGGCCGAGTCCACTATATAAGATTGCTGCATCGGATTGGCCGGCAAAAACCGGCGCCCAAAAAATTCATTTTATGTAACGCGCGAGTTATTTGCAAAGTCGCGCGCGGACTCCGGGACTGGCAGGCCGCTGCGCCGCAGTTTACTATCCGTTACCAAAGAGGGGGAGACGATGGAGCAGAACGACCTGTATCGCAGCGGCCGGCGCATTGCTATGGGCGGGGCCATGTTGGGGCTGGCATTCATTGCGGCCGGCAGCGCTCACGCGCAGACCTATCCGGCCAAGCCGATCCGCGTCGTGGTGCCGTTTGCCCCCGGCGGGCCGTCTGATATTTTTGTGCGCGCCATAAGCCCCAAGTTGACCGAGACCTGGGGCCAACCGGTGGTAATCGACAATCGCGGCGGCGCGGGCGGTGTTATTGGAATCGAAGTCGTCACGCATGCGGTACCCGATGGCTATACGCTGCTGCTCGGCGCGTCCGGCGCGCTGGTCATCAATCCGGCGCTTAATTCGAAACTCTCGTACGACACTTTCAGAGACTTAGCGCCGATTTCCCGCGTCGTTATCAATCCGCAACTGCTGGCTCTGCATCCATCGCTGGCGGCGAACAACCTGAATGAGCTGATCCAGATCGCCAAGGCGAAACCCGGGCAGATCAACTACGCATCGGTGGGCATCGGCAGTTCGCCGCATCTGGGCATGGAGATGCTCAAAGCCATGGCGGGCATCAATCTGACGCACGTACCGTACAAAGGTACGGCACCGGCGTTAACCGAACTGCTTGGAGGGCAGGTATCAGTGATGTTTACCAGCATGGCAACAGTTCTGCCGCACGTGCGGGCCGGCCGCATCAAGGGCATCGCCGTGGGCAGCGCGAAACGTTCGCCCGCGGTGCCGGAGATACCGACAGTGGCGGAGTCGGGAGTGGCGGGGTTCGATTACGTGACGTGGTTTGCTTTTTTTGCGCCTGCCGGCACGCCGCGCGCCATTATCACGAAACTCAACGATGAAATCGTACGCATCCTGGCCGAGCCGAAGCTCGCGCAGTATTTTGCCAGTCAGGGCGCGGAACCGTCTCCTACGACGCCGGCAGGATTGACGCAGTACATGCGCGAAGAGCACGCGCGCTGGAAACGCGTGATCAAGTCGGCAAACATCCAGGCCGAATAGACAGGACGCGCGGTAACAGCTATACAAGATCAAACGACGCTGGACATTTAACCATCGCAAAAGGGAAAAGCATGGACGCGACACAAAAAAATACGCAGTCGACCACCGCGCTCGCCGGCGTCAAGGTACTCGACCTCACGCAGTACGAGGCCGGCACGTCCTGCACGCAGGCGCTCGCCTGGCTGGGCGCGGACGTGGTCAAGGTCGAGCCGCAGACGGGGGAGAACGGACGTTTCGCTTCAACCAACAGCGGCGACATCGATTCTTTCTATTTCATCATCATGAACGCCAACAAGCGCAGCCTGGTCTGCGATCTAAAATCCGACCGCGGCAAGGCGGTGATGAAGAAGATGGTCGCCGAGGCGGACATTATGATCGAGAACATGTCGCCCGGCGGCATCGAGCGGCTGGGCTTCGGCTGGGATGAAGTGCAGAAGATCAATCCGCGGTTGATATTTGCGCAGATCAAGGGCTTTGCGCCCGACGGCCCGTACGCGAAATACCTGAGCTTCGACATGATTGCGCAGGCAGTGGGCGGTGCGTTCGCCATCACCGGCGTGGAGGGCGGTCCGCCGCTGCGGCCGGGCCCGCACGTGGGCGACACCGGCGCGGGCCTGCATTGCCTTGTCGGCATACTCGCGGCATTGAACCAGCGCCATGCCACCGGCAAAGGTCAGCGCATCGAAGTTTCGATGCAGGACGCCGTGATCAATTTCAACCGCATCTGCTTCGCGGGCCAGCTGATGTTCGGCAAGCCGGTGTCGCGCACGGGCAATCAGAGTTCGATCGGTGCGGCGGCGCCGAGCGAGTTGTACTTATGCAAGCCGGGCGGCGAGAACGATTACGTGATGGTGTACACGTCGCGCGCCGGCAACTGGCACTGGCAGCGCCTCTTAAAAGTGATCGGCCGTGAAGACCTCGCGGAAGACCCGCGCTTTGCATCGCCCGCGGCGCGCGTAAAAAATGCGCCTGATGTCGATGCATTGGTGACCGAATGGTGCGCGCGTCACACCAAGATCGAAGCCATGGAAAAGCTGCAGAACGCGGGCGTGCCGGCAGGCGCCGTGCTCGATACCGCGGAGCTGACGGCCGACCCGCATCTGCGCAAGCGAGGCATGTTCGCGCCGGTCACACATCCCAAGCGCGGCGAAATCTGGATGCCGGGCTGGCCGGTGAAAATGTCGGCGAGCAACGTCGAAGTGAAATGCGCACCTTTACTGGGGCAGGACACCGAAGCCGTGCTCGCGGGATGGGGCAAGCTCAGCGCGGAGGAAATCAGGGAATACGTAAAAGAAACGCCGGTAAAAATCGGCAAGAAGGCTTAAAAGATGGCCAACATTTCAGGCAACGAACTGGTCGCCGAGACTTTGCACCGCATCGGCATCAAGGATTTCTTTTTCATCATGGGCGGGCCGATCAACGACACGCTGACGCGCACGATGAAGAAGGGCATACGCGGCATCGACGTGCGGCATGAGCAGGCAGCCGCGATGAGCGCTCACGCTTATGCGCGCGTAACCAACACGCCGGGATTGTGCATGGGCGCGTCGGGCCCCGGCACGGTGAATCTCACCACCGGGCTGGCCAATGCCATGATCGACTGCAGCCCTATCGTCGCGTTCGGTGGCTCCAGCCCGATCGGCGAATATCTTACTGGTGCGTTCCAGGAAATAGACCAGGTCGCGGTGATGAAGCCGGTCACCAAGTGGGCGAACCGCGTCTACCATACGCACCGCATTCCGGAGATGATCGATCTTGCGTTCCGGCAATCTATCGCGGGCAAGCCCGGCCCCGTTTACCTCGATCTGCCGTCGGACGTCATCAACAACGAAGTCGACGAGGCGCTGGTGAAGTGGCCGGATCTCACGCGCACGCTCACGCGCCACCGGCCGCAAGGCGACCCCGCGCTGATCGCTCAAGCGATAAAGCTGATCGCGGGCGCGCGCAAGCCGGTGGTGCTGTCCGGCAGCGGCGTGCTGTGGTCTGACGCTGTCGATGAACTGCGCAAGTTCGTGCTCGACACCGGCATGCCGATCTACACGACGCCGCAAGGGCGTGGTGTGTTGCCGGAAGACCATCCGCATGCATTTTTGAACGCGCGCTCGTCGGCGTTAAAGGAAGCGGACCTGCTGCTGATCGTCGGCACACGGCTGAATTACGTGTTCGGCCAGATTTCGCCGCCGCGCGTATCGAAGACCGCCAAGGTGATACGCATCGATATCGATCCGGCGGAAATCGCGTCGAGCTTGCGCGTTGATCTGGGCATAGTCGGCGATGCGAAAGCGGTGTTGCAGCAATTGCTCGCTGCTGCCGCCAGCACCAAAATCGATGGTGGCGATTTCGCTGACTGGCGTGGCAATCTGGCTGCAATCGAAGCTGCCAAGCGTCCGGAGGCGGAACAGGCGATGTCCACCGCCAACGTGCCGATACATCCGCTGCGCCTGTGCAAGGAAGTGCGCGATTTTATCGATCGCGACGCCATCCTGATCGTCGACGGCCAGGAGATACTGAATTACGGCCGCCAGTCGATCCCGACTTTCAACCCGCGCCATCGCATCAATTCAGGCACCTTCGGCATCATGGGCGTGGGCATGCCGTTCGGCGTCGGCGCGAAAGCTGCACGGCCCGACAAGCAGGTGATCGTGTTGCACGGCGACGGCTCTTTCGGGCTGAATGCGATGGAGCTCGACACAGCAGCACGCCACAAGCTGCCGGTGATCGTCATCATTAGCCTGAACGGCGGCTGGACGGCCGATCCCAAACACGACAAGCCGGGCCGCGATCTCGGATACACGCGCTTCGACCTGATGGCGCAGTCGCTGGGCTGTCATGGCGAGCAAGTGGAGAAGCCCGAGGAAATCCGCCCTGCGCTGGAGCGCGCGAAAGTGGCGCTCAAGAACGGCAAGCCGGCGTTGATCAACGTGGTCACTGATTTTGCCGCGCGCGCGGTGACAATACGCTTCACGAAGACCGCGACCTGACGCGCGGCCGGCAGCTGCAACGCTAAGCGTTTCGGCTTATTTTCGCGAACACCCGCGCTACACGCTCGCGGTCGGATGCATCGGCTACGCCGGGCGCGGCGCACCACGCCAGCAGGCGCTCGACGGGCGTATTGGCGCCGATACCTGCTTCGTTCTTGAAGCGGTCGCGCAGTTGCTTCACCTGCAGCGCCAGTCGCTGCTGCTGAAATTCGCCCGGGCTGTCGAGGCCGAGCGCCAGTTCGAGTTCGAGCAGGCGCTCGCGGCGCGCAGTGGTGCCGCGTTCGATACGCGTTGCGTAATCGCCGGCGCCTGGAGTGGCTAGCGCGCGCAACGCATCGTCGCGGCGCGCGAGCATTGGTTTTTCCCACGCGTCCGGCAGAGCCGGCAGGGTGGTCCACTTGTCCTGCACGCCCGTCGCCTGCACCTGATCAGCGCCAGCCGCGGTGCCCACCATGCCGTCAAGTTCCGCGCATAGATTTTCCTTGGCGGCCAACGTCGTCCATACGGCAGCCTTCTGTTCGCGCGCGCGCGTGGCCAATCGCGTGTCGATGGCAGCCTGCGCTTTCTTGAAGCGCGTCTCCACGCCGCGCAGCGCGGGATCGTGTGGGCCGCGCAGCTTGCGCCACTGGTCGCCAAGCTCGCGCGCGGCTTTGCGGATGTCCTGTTCGCTCTGCGTGCTCTGGCCCAGCTGCTCGAGCTGCGCGCAGATTTCCTCGAGATCGCGTCGGCCCTGCTGCTTGACCGCGTCTTCTTCCTTACGCTTGTTTTGACGCGCTGCGAATACCGCATCGCAGGCGGCGCGGAATTTTTCCCATAAGGCGCGCTCGTCGCGCTGCAGCAGCGACAGCGTTTTGGCGTGCTCCTGCCATTTAGCCTGCAGCGCTTTGACCTGCGACGGCGTGTCGCGCTCCATGGCCTTGCCCGCCAGCGCGGCGACTTCTTCTATCATTCCCGTGCGTACGGCTTTGGCTTCATCGCGCGCGGCTGCCAGCGCATCGCGCAGTGGAGCGACGGCGGCTTTCAGCTGTGCGTCCAGTTTTTTCCACGCCCGCGGTTCGACGCTGCCGAGATTGCCTTCGCGCCATTGGCGGTCGGTTTCGCGCAGCCAGCGCTCCACGGCGCGCCAGTCGCGCGGCGTTTCACCGGAATGCGCCAGCAGCGTGGGCGCATGCGCGGCGGCGGCAGTGATGAATTCGTCGCGCTGCTGGCGTGCCGCCTTGCGCTGCGCGGCCTGTTCCGCAAAATGCCTGGCGGCCGGAGCGTAGGCCTTTTCGCATGCGCCGTCGAAGCGCTCCCATAAGGCCTTCGGGACGCCCGCGTGCTGCTGATCGAGCGTCTTCCATTCGACGCGCAGTTTCTGCACTTCCACCGCAAGTTGGGGCGCATCGAGCGTTTGCGTCGCGAGCGCTTCGGCGCGTTCGCACAACTGCACGCGCGCGTTCTGCTGTCCGAACGACTCCCAGCGTTCGAGCTCGACCAGTTGCTGGACGAGGCGGCCGAGGCGTTGGGTAGTCGGCTTGGGCAGCAGGCCGGCGCCGGTTTTAATTTTTTTGATATTGTCGGCGGCGGTGCGCGCAACCTGCAATTGGCCGGCGGCGAGCGCCTGTTCCGCCGCGTGCAGCAGGCCGTGCACCTGCTGGCGCAGCGAATTCGATTCCTGCGCGGCGCTGGCGATCAGCGCGAGGCGGCGCTGCTCGACGATGATCAATGCAGTCTCGAAACGCTGCGTCAGTGCAGGCGTGCGCAATTTGCGGTCGATCGCCTGCCAGCGCGCGGGAAGCTGCGCGTTATCGACGGTGGTATCGGCGGCGAGACGCTCGGCTTCAATGACGAGCGCTTCGGTTTCCGCCAGCGCCAGCGATTCCCGCTCTTGCTGCGCAATGCGCTGCTCAGCCAGTTCGAGTTCGCTTAAGGCCTGCTTGTCGTCGCGCGTCTGCGCTTCCTCGCGCAACGCGGCGAGCTCGCTGCGCAGGGTGGTGGCATCCACCGGCACGGGTTGTGCCAATGTGGCCAGCCATGCGCGCAGCTTGCGCTCGAATTGCGTGCGTCCGCGTTGCTCGTCCTGCTCGCGCGCGAATCGCGCCTGCACGACCTCGCGCATGGCTGAGTGACGCTCGAGGCGGACCGCATCGTCATTGCTGGCAAGTGCGTGCCAGCGACGGTCGAGGTCGACCACCGCGCTCAGGATCGGGCCGGTTTTGGTCGCGAGCTCTTCAAGCTGCGCGACTATCGCATCGGCTTCGGCAGTTTGCGTGTGCTGAGTGTTGATGGCGTCCAGCCGCTGCTGCGCCAGACGGGCGACACCACGGTCGCGGCTTTTGGCGGCATCGGCGAGTTTGCGCAGGCCAGCCGGGGTTTGCACGCGTTCCGCTGCCGCTTTGCGCGTTTCGGCATGGCCGGCGGCAAGCGCCAGCTCGACGAGCAGCGTTTCGTCGGTCACGCCGCTGATGGCCTCGCGCCGGCGCTCCACATCGCTGGTCGCGTCGAGTCGGTTGCCAAGTGCGTCGGCGACGGCGGCGCGCACCGCAGCGTCGGTTTCGGTCTGCCACGCCGCAGTCAGTTTCGTGATGTTGCCGCAGCGGCGGGCGGCGGCAATGCGCACTTCCGGCGCGGTGTCACCCGTTAAGAGGCGTGCGAGCTCGTCCGAATCCGGTTGCAGGTTGGCGGCGGCGAGGGCGCGTTGCGCGGGTTCGGCGTGCTGGTGTTGTGGCGTGCGTGAAAACATGCGGGTTATCCTGGTGCGGTCGGTCTGACGCTCAGTGCGTGACCTCGAGAAGTATCTTACCGATATGCGCGCTGGTTTCCATGCGCCTGTGCGCACCGGCGGCATCCGTCAGCGGCATGACCGAATCGATGATGGGCGTCACTTTGGTGCCGAGGTGCGGCCACACGCGCTCCATCACCTGGCGCACAATTTCGATTTTTACCGGCAGTTCCGAGACGCGCAACTGGGAACCGGTCACGACCGCGCGTTTGGCCATGATGGCCGGCAGGGGCACGCTGAATTCGGTGCCGTCGCCGCCCGACAGATGCACGAGCCGGCCGTCGATGGCGAGCGATTCGACATTGCGCTTCGCGTACTGGCCGCCGACCATGTCGAGGATGACGTCGGCGCCGTGGCCGCCGGTCGCTTCCTTGACGCCCGCGACAAAGTCCTGCTCGCGATAGTTGATGGCGCTCGCTGCGCCGAGTTTCACACAGCACGCGCATTTCTCGGCGCTGCCTGCGGTTACCACCACGCGGGCACCTTCGAGGCGCGCGAGCTGGATCGTCATCGTGCCTATGCCGCTGGAGCCGCCGTGCACCAGCAGCCATTCGTCTTTTTTAAGGCGCCCGAGCATGAATACATTGAACCACGAGGTCAGCAGGGTCTCAGGCGTGGAAGCCGCCTGCTTCAGATCAAAGCGCTCGGGAATCGGAAACGTGACCTCCTGCAGAGCGATGCAATATTGCGCATAGCCGCCGCCGTTGACGAGCGCGCACACGCGGTCGCCCGCTTTCCAGCGCGTAACGTCCGGTCCGACGGCGACAACTTCGCCTGCCACTTCGAGTCCGGCGATGTCGGTCGCCCCCTTAGGGCCGAAGCCGCGTATGCGCTGGCCGCAATCATGACGGTTGACGCCGGCGTACGCGACTTTGATCAGCACTTGTCCCGCCTGCGGCTGCGGCACCGGACGCGTAACGGGTTCAAGCACTTCCGGTCCTCCCGCGCCGGTGATGGGAACGGCGATCATGCTACTCGGCAGCATTTTTTCTCCTGGCTGAATGAAGGACGCGCAATGACACCGTTTCGTGAAGAGGCTTCATGCGGTACCGGCCGCTATTTTACGCGTTGTGAGTTCGTTGCGTATGTAGACGTGATCGGCGCGGCGGCGGCACCGGGAAGTTTAGAAGCTGTGCTAGTCTAACGAAAAAACAAATTCAATAGGGACGCGCCTTGTTTGAAGGGCATCCAACCGGAAAGGAGCACCGTGAACGACCGAGCGAATATCGAACACATGCAATCGACGCGCGGCCGCGCGATTGCGGAATATGCTGTCGGCGCGCTGCAGCGCCGTTTTCCGCCGGAGGTGACGAAAGCCGCGATAACGGCGCTGGTCGACTACATCGGCGTCGCCGTCGGCGCCGTCGATGAAGCGCCGGTACGGCCCGTACGCGCCGTAGCGCAGGCATGGGACGCGCATGGCAAGGCGCGCATATTCCTCGGACCGACCACGACGCCGGCGCTGGCCGCGCTGGTCAATGGCACGATGGCGCACGCGATGGATTACGACGACGCGCACCAGATGGGCGCCGGGCATATCAGTTGCCCGTGCTTGTCGGCGGCGTTCGCGGTCGCCAATCAACTGGGGTCCAGCGAAAAGGAAACGCTGGCGGCGTTCATCACCGGCTTCGAGGTGATGGCGCGTCTCGGCGGCGCCGGCGTAAACGGCGTGGGACGCAATCTGCATCGCCGCGGTCTGCATCCGACGTCAGTCCTCGGCCGCATCGGCGCCGCGGTGGTCGCGAGCGTGCTGATGCGCCTTGAGGCGCGGCAGACTGAATATGCGTTAGGCGTTGCCGCCACCACGGCAGGCGGATTGGTGGGTTCGTTCGGCACGCACTCAAAGCCGTTCCACGGCGGCAAGGCAGCGATGGACGGCATACTGGCGGCACAGCTTGCAGCGCACGGATTCGAGTCGGCGACGCATTTGCTCGAACTGGAGCAAGGCCTGCTCGACGTCATCATCCAGGACCGCGGCGTCGACGTGCCGCCGCTGGACTTCGACGCGCGCTGGGAATTGCTGCGCAATGGCTTCAAGCCGTACGCGAGTTGTCGTGGCACTCACGCGTCGATACAGGCGGCGCGCAAGCTGGCGCCGCGCCTGGTCGGAAAAAATATCGCGCGCGTGCACGCGAAAGTGCATCCCAACGCAATGGTCGCCGCCGGCAAGCTCAATCCGCGCACGCCGCTCGAATGCAAATTCAGCGTGCCGTTCTGCATCGCACTCGCCTTACGCAATTATCGCGTGGTGGCGACCGATTTCACGCCCGCGGTATTCGCGGACAAAGCGGTGACGGAACTGATGCCGCGGATAGAAATTGAGATCGTGCCGGACCAGCCGCAGTATGAAGCGCATATGGACGTGTATCTCGACGGCGGCGAGCGCCTGCACGAGGACACCAGCGTCGTGCTTGGGCATGCCGACAATCCGATGACCGAGGAAGATTTTCGTGGCAAGTTCGAAGGGTTGGTCGTGCCCGTGCTGGGCGCGCCGAAAACGACGCAACTCTATGCGCTGTTGAACGACTTCGAGCGCGCGGGAAATTTCGCGCAAGTCATGTCCCTGCTCGAAGGCGATGCCGGCAGAAAATCTGACCGATGAAAGAGCCGCGCGCGATCATTCGTCGGCCGCTGCCGATGGCGAATAAAATCGGCTGCGCATTTGCCGCGCTGGCCGGCGCATGCATGGCTGCGCAGGCCGCCGAGCAATCATTTCCATCTAAGCCTATCCGCATGATCTCTCCGTACGCGGCCGGCGGCGGCAGCGATACGTTGGCGCGCGTACTCGGGCAGAAATTGTATGAAGCATGGGGCCAGCCGGTCATCGTCGAAAACCGGCCGGGCGGCGGCGGCATACTCGGCGCGGAAACCGTGGCGCATGCGACTCCCGACGGCTACACCTATCTCGTCACGCCCAGCGCGGTGCTTACCATTAATCCGCATCTCTATTCGAAACTGCGCTACGACACGTTCAAGGATTTCGTACCGGTTACGATGGCGACGAATTCGCCGTACTACCTGGTGGTGCACCCGAAAATTCCGGTCACTTCGGTCAAGGAGCTGATCACGTATGCCAAGGCGAACCCGGGCAAGCTGAATTACAGTTCGTCGGGCAGCGGTTCTTCGACGCACTTGGCCGGCGTGCTCTTCTGCAACATGGCCGGCGTTGAGATGGTGCATATTCCTTACAAGGGAGCGGCCCCGGCGATCGTTGATCTGCTGGCGGGCAACGTGCAACTGCGTTTTGGCAGCGTGGTGCCGGTATTGCCGCATGTCAGGAGCGGCCGGCTGCGCGGCATTGCGATCAGCAGCGCCAAACGCTATGGTCCGCTGCCGGACGTACCCACCATCGCCGAATCGGGACTGCCTGGCTATAAAGTCGAATCGTTTTATGCCGTAGTCGCGCCGGCCGGCACGCCGCAC
>JBDSSV010000292.1:0-3068 GCA_039928535.1 Burkholderiales bacterium | reverse complement strand
CCCGACTGCGGCGTCTTCTCTTCGGGAAACTGCACCGTGATCTTGCGCGCGAACAGGTGGCGCCCGGTCAGCATCATGCCTTTGACCAGTTCGAACAGCAGAAAGGTGCGGAAGAAATCGCCTATGCGGGCCATCATCGGATCCTCATTTCCACCAGACCCACAGCGGCGTCTGCATCCACGCGCCGAGCACTATGATCCACACGATCGTGAGCGGAATGAATACCTTCCAGCCTAGCCGCATGATCTGGTCGTAACGGTAGCGCGGAAACGTCGCGCGAAACCAGATAAACAATATCAATACAAATAATACTTTCGCGAACAGCCAGTGGAAGCCGCCGATGCCGACGATCGGCCATGTGGCCGGGAACGGCGACAGCCAGCCGCCCAGAAACATGATGCTGCACAAGGCCGACACCAGGATCATGTTGATGTATTCGGCGAGGAAAAATACCGCGAAGGTCATGCCCGAATATTCGACGTGAAAGCCGGCGACGATTTCCGATTCGCCCTCCGCCACGTCGAACGGCGCACGGTTGGTTTCCGCCACCCCTGCAATCAGGTAGACCAGGAAAAATGGAAACAGCGGAATGAAAAACCAGTTCAGCACGCCGTAGCGGCCGGTCTGGCCGTTAACAATGTCGACGAGATTCAGGCTTTGCGCCGCCATCAGCACGCCGACCAGCGCGAAACCCATGGCGATCTCGTACGAAACGATTTGCGCCGCCGAGCGCAGTGCGCCGAGAAAAGCATATTTTGAATTGGAGGCCCAACCGGCGATGATCACGCCGTAAACGCCCATCGATGTAATCGCCATGATGTAGAGCAGGCCCGCGTCGATATTCGCGAGCACCATTTCCGGCCCGAACGGCACGACTGCCCACGCCGCCAGCGCAGGCATCATCGACAAGATGGGCGCCAGCACGAACAAAAATTTGTTCGCCCCCGCGGGAATGATGATTTCCTTGGTCAGCAGCTTGATGCCGTCCGCGATAGGCTGCAGCCAGCCGTAGCCGACGCGGTTAGGGCCGTGACGCACCTGGATCCAGCCGATGACCTTGCGCTCGAGTAGCGTCAGGTACGCCATGCACAGCATCAAAGGCACCACGATGCAGATGATCAGAATCAGGCTTTTGATCGCGTATAGGGCGTAAGGCGCGAAGTCCTGCCCGAATACGGCAATCACCGCGGCGCCGAGGAGCCCCCACGCCCAGGTGCCGAGATTGACCAATGGCTGCATGACTGCGTTCACACCGCGGCCTTTTGCTGCGCGGCAACGCGTTCGAGGGTGACTGCGCCCGCCATGGCGCCGAGTCCCGCCGTCAGCGGGTGCGCGGCAGCTACGCGCACGCAGCCGGCCGGCAGCTTGTCGTCGCGCGCGGCCATGAGCACCGCCGAGCCCGCACCTTGCGTGATTCTGACCTGATCGCCGTCCTGCAAACCGAGCAGCGCAAACTGCGCGCCGTTCATGGCGGCCACCGGCGCGGCGGCGTCGTGCGTTTTCTGCAGCGAAGGCGCGCGGCGCACGATGGCGTCGGCCTGATAGATCGGCACTTCGCCGATGCGCTCAATTCCGGTGACGGTAGCGCTGATCTTACCGACTACCGGCGACGACAAGCGATTATTAAGGCGCGGCGCGATATCGCCCGGCAGTGCATCCTTCAACACCTCTTCACTGCTGTCGTAGTCGAAGCCGGGGACATCGAGCAGGTTGCCAAGCACGCGCAATACTTTCCACGCGGGCCGCGTTTCCGCCAGCGGCTGCACCACGCCGCGGAAACTCTGCGCTCTGCCCTCGGTGCTGACGAACGTGCCGGAAGTCTCCGTGAATGGCGAAACCGGCAGCAAAGCGTGCGCGTATTCGAGCGCGCCATGCTGATACGGCGACAGCGCGACTACGAATTCCGCCTGCTGCATTGCCGCCATCGCCTGTTGCGGGTCGAAGCAGTCCAGTTCGGGTTCGGGGCCCAACAGTACGTAAGCTTTGCGCGGCTGCGCCATCATCTCGCGCGCATCGAGCCCGCGGCCGGCAGCGCCCGCCAGATAGCCGCCGACGCTGTTCGCGCCCTCGCCCAGAAAACCGAACTTTGCGCCGAGCAAGTCTGCCAGCGTCTGCGCCAGCGCGTGCAACTGCGTCGCCGCCGGATGGTGCTGCGCGAAATTGCCCAGGAATATCGCGGTGTTCTTGCCTGAGACCAAACTGTCAGCCATACGTTGCGCAGCCTCACCGACTGCGGCACCGGCAACTTCCGCCGGCGCGGCGCCGTTCTTCGCCTGCGTAACCGCCTTGACGACCTGCGCGAGAGCGTCGGCGAGCAAGGACGGTGCGACGATGGCTTTATTCGCCACGCGCATCAGCAATTCGTCATCGACCGGATTGATGAGATTGAGCTGCAATTGTTTCTTCGCTGCCTGGCGCAGCCGGTTCGCCAGCAGCGGATGATCTTTGCGCAACGTGCTGCCGATGACCAGCACGCGGTCGAGTTGCGAAACAGCGGCGATCTGCATGCCCAGCCACGGCACCACCCCGGCATCGGCGCCGAAGTCTGACTGGCGCGTGCGGAAATCGATATTGTTGCTGCCGAGCCCGCGCGCAAGCTTCTGGAGCAGGAAGAGTTCTTCGACCGTCTGGTGCGGTGTTGCCAGTGCGCCGATCTGCGCCGCGCCATGCGCATCACGCACTTTGCGGATGCCGGCCGCAACGAAATCGAGCGCTATCTGCCAGTCGACTTCGCGCCACTGGCCGTTATCCTTGATCATCGGCTTGACGAGACGGTTGGCCGAATTCAGGCCTTCGTACGCGAAGCGGTCCTTGTCCGACAGCCAGCATTCGTTGATCGCTTCGTTCTCGCGCGGCAGCACCCGCATCACGCGGTTCTGCTTGACCTGCACGATCAGGTTGGCGCCGAGACCGCAATGCGGGCTCACCGACTGGTGGCGCGTCAATTCCCAGGTACGGGCGCTGTAGCGGAACGGCTTGGACGTGAGCGCGCCGACCGGGCACAGGTCGATCATGTTGCCCGACAGTTCCGAATCGACCGTCTTGCCGACGAATGTGATGATTTCGGC
>JBDSSV010000291.1:0-4624 GCA_039928535.1 Burkholderiales bacterium | reverse complement strand
GAAACCTTTGAGGCCCGCTTGGTCCAGCGTCGGCACGTCGGGTAGTTGCGGCGCGCGGCGATTGCCGGAAAACGCGATCGCCCGTAACTTGCCCGCGCGCAATTGCGGTATCGACGTGATCGGCGTGTCGAACATCATCGGCAACTGGCCGCCGAGCACGTCGGCGAGCGCCGCGGCACTGCCTTTGTACGGTACGTGGGTCAGTTTGATGCCCGTCATCGCCGCGAGAAATTCGCCGGCGAGATGATTCGCACCACCCAGCCCGGTCGAGCCGTACGCAAGGCCAGGTTTCGTCTTCGCATATGCAACCAGTTCCTGGATATTTTTCGCCGGCACCGATGGATGCACGACCAGCACGTAGGCGTAATACGTGCCTTGAGTGACTGGCGCGAAATCCCGCACCGGATCGTACGGCAGCTTGCTGTAAAGACTCGGGTTAAGCACGAACGGCGCGCTGTTGCCCATCACTATCGTGTAACCGTCGGCTGGCGACTTCGCCACCAGGTCGGTGCCGATGATGGCATTCGCGCCCGGCCGATTGTCAACCACCACCGTTTGACCCATCGCTTCGAAGAATTTCTGACCGAGCGTGCGCGCGAAAATGTCGCCCGCTCCGCCGGCGACATAAGGCACGATGAAACGTATCGGGCGCTCGGGATAGTTCTGCGCCGCTGCACTGCCGGCGATACCAAGCATCACCGCGGCAATTACGTATGCCCTCATCGTTGCTCCTCCGTTCATTTTCGAATCGCCCATGCCGCTCGCGACGGGCAGATTTCAGAATAGCATAGGCACTCTAAATTGCGCTAAACTACGCGCCTTCCCCCTGTCGTAACCGCGGCGCCGTGCGCGCCCGTCATTTCATGTTAACGAGTCTTCCGCTGTTCGCTGCTCACTTTCGCGCACCAGGGCGAACATGGTGAATTCAACGGCCGCCGCGCGTCGCGCGCTCCCCTCGATCGATCGCCTGCTCAAGCTGGAAGCGGTCACCGCGCTCATCGCGCAGCACGGTCGCCCGCTAGTCGTCGAATCGCTGCGCGCGGTCCTCGATGACCAGCGCGCGAGTCTCGTCGCGCATACTGCTGCCGGCGCGCCCGATGAAGCCGCGCTAACCACGCAATGCGCGCAGCGCCTGCAAGCGTTGATGCAAGCATCGCTGCGCCCCGTGTTCAACCTCACCGGCACCGTATTGCATACCAATCTCGGGCGCGCACTGTATCCTGAGGTCGCCGCGGAAGCGGCAATGGCGGCCATGACGCGCGCCGTCAATCTCGAATTCGATCTCGGCGGCGGCGCGCGCGGCGAGCGCGACAGCCACGTCGAAGCCTGGCTAAAGCGCCTGACCAGCGCTGCAGCGGCAGTTGTGGTAAACAACAATGCCGCCGCGGTCTACCTGATTCTCAACTCGCTCGCGCCGAAGAAAGAAGTCATCGTGTCGCGCGGTGAGCTCGTTGAAATCGGCGGCGCCTTCCGCATTCCCGACATCATGGCGCGCGCCGGCTGCAAACTCAAAGAGATCGGCACCACCAATCGCACGCATGCGCGCGATTACGAGGAAGCGATCAGCGCGCGCACTGCAGCCATCATGAAAGTGCACACGAGCAATTATGCGATCCATGGTTTCACCGCCAGCGTGCCTGAGACCGAGCTCGCGGCGATCGCGCATAAGCACGACCTGCCGTTCCTGAACGATCTCGGTAGCGGCATGCTGATCGATCTCGAAGCCTACGGCCTGCCGCACGAGCCGACGCCGCGCGAAGCGATTGCCGACGGCGCGGATATCGTCACATTCAGCGGCGACAAGCTGCTCGGCGGCCCGCAATGCGGCCTGATCGTCGGGCGCAAAGATCTCATCGCGAAGATCCGCAAGAACCCGATGAAACGCGCATTGCGCGTTGACAAGGTGCGGCTCGCGGCGCTCGAATCGGTATTGCGCCTGTACGCGGACCCCGAGCGTCTCATGCGCGAGTTGCCGACGCTGCGGCTGTTGACGCGCGCGCAGGCCGATATCGAAACCCAGGCGCAACGCGTGCTGCCCGCGCTCGCCGCCGCAGTCGCAGATCATGCTGACGTGAAGGTCATCGCGTGCTCGAGCCAGATCGGCAGCGGTGCTCTGCCGGTCGACTCATTGCCTAGCGCGGGCATCGCGATGACCCCTCGCGGCAAGCGCAAGAGCGGCGCCGCCGACGCGCTCTCCACTGCATTTCGCGCGCTGCCGGTGCCGGTCATCGGCCATATCCGGGACGGCGCCTATATCCTCGATCTGCGCTGCCTCGACGACGAAACCGGTTTTATCACGCAACTAAATCAACTTAAACTTCAAAAGCTTTAGCCACAGAGAGCACAGAGAAAGTTAAAACCAATGTTCCATTTTTATATAAAAAGGTTTTTTTGCTTTATTTTCTCTGTGTTCTCCGTGCCCTCTGTGGCAAACAGGTTTTGATCCTGCGTTGGGAATGAACAAATGATAGTCGCCACTGCAGGTCATATCGACCACGGCAAAACCACGCTGGTCAAAGCGCTGACGGGTGTGGACACTGATCGCCTGCCCGAAGAGAAGAAGCGCGGCATCTCGATCGACCTCGGTTTTGCATACAAGCGCACGGACGACGGCCATGTCATCGGTTTTGTCGACGTGCCGGGCCACGAGCGCTTCGTGCGCAACATGCTGGCCGGCGTGTGCGGCATCGACTACGTGATGCTGATCGTCGCCGCCGACGACGGCGTCATGCCGCAGACGGTCGAGCATCTGCACATCGTCGACCTGCTCACGGTAAGTCGCGGCATCGCCGTCATCACCAAGACCGACCGTGTGCCCGCGGAGCGCGTCGCAGAAGTAGCCGAGAACGTGCGTGTACTACTCGCGCCGACCGCTCTCGCCGGTATCGAAGTGCTGCCGGTTTCGGCGATCAGCGGCGAAGGCATAGAAAAACTGCGCGACGTTCTCGCCGGTGTCGCACGCGAGCACGGTGACCGCGAGCATGCCGGCCGCAATCTGCGCTATGCCATAGACCGCGTGTTCACCATCGCCGGCAGCGGCACCGTGGTGACGGGCACCGTGTTCAACGGCGCCGTGGCGGTCGCCGATAAACTGATGCTGTCGCCGAGCGGCATCGAAGTGCGCGTGCGCGGCATTCAGAAGGACGGCAAGGCCGCACAGCAGGCAATTGCGGGTGAACGCTGCGCCCTGAACGTAACGGGCGCCGATGTTGCGCAGATTCACCGCGGCGACTGGGTCGTAGCACCCGCAATACATGCACCGACGCAACGTCTTGATGTCCGTCTGCAGGTACTCGCAAGCGAACCGCAGCCGCTCAAGCACTGGACACCGGTACACCTGCATCTCGGCACCGCCGACGTGACCGCGCGGATTGCGATCCGGCGCGGCGCATCGATCGCGCCGGGCACATCGGCCATCGTGCAAATCATCGCCGACAAACCGCTGGCCGCGTTGAACGGCGATCGCTTCATCCTGCGCGACCAGTCGGCGATGCGCACCGTCGGCGGCGGTACCGTCATTGACCCGTTCGTCACCGCGGCGCGCCGCAACGCGAAAACGCGCGCAGCGCAACTCACCGCCATGGAAAATGCCGACCCCGATGCCGCGCTCGCGGCATTGCTCGCATGCTCGCCGGCCGGCATCGATCTCACGCATTTCGAGCGCGCTTTCAATCTCACGCCGGACCGCGCCGCCGCGCTCACGCAAAAACCGGACGTCGCCGTCGTCGGCAAGGAGCAGCGCGTCGCCCTGCCGCGCGCCACTGTCGACGGCATCAAGGCTGCGGCATTGGAAGCACTGACGCGCCTGCACCGCGAATCGCCGCAGGCGACCGGCTTCGAAATTGCCGCCCTGCGCAAGCAGCTCGCGCCCACTCTCGCTGTCGCCACGTTCAGCGCCCTGCTGCGCGAGCTCGGCGACGATAAGAAACTCGAGATTGCCAGCTCGACTGTGCGGCTGCCGAAACATGTGGCCACCGACAATCCCGCCGACGAAAAAATGTGGCAGGCGCTGAAACCCCTGCTCGACAACGCGGGATTCAACGTGTTGCCGCTGCGCGAACTTGCCCCAGCGTCCAATATCAAAGAGCCGATACTCAAGGATTTCCTGCACCGCAAGGCGCGCACCGGCGAGCTGATACGCGTTACGCCCGAGCGCTTCTATCCGCGCGCAACGCTGGCGCAGCTCGCCGCCGTCGCCCAGATCGTTGCGCAGGCCGTTCCCGCCGGATTCACCGCGGCGCAGTTCCGCGACCGCAGCGGCGTCGGCCGCGGCCTCGCCATCGAGATACTCGAATGCCTCGACCGCCTCGGCATCACGCAACGCATCGGCGACGTGCGCAAGATGCGCAAGGATTTCGTGCCCATCCTCGGCGCCGCGACCGCGCCGCCACCGCCGCTGAAACAGGCGCCGGCCGCGGCCAAACCGAATCCGCAACCGCAGCGGCGCAATCCGCCGCCTACCTTTAAACGTTAAGAGGAAATCACTATGGCAGACTCGAACTTCGACGTAATCGTCATCGGCGCCGGCATCACCGGCCTTACGGCCGCCAAGCAGGCCGTGCAGAGCGGGCTCAAGGTCGCGAATATAGAAGCACTGATGTTCGGCGGGCTGGTGGTCAACATC
>JBDSSV010000290.1:0-3006 GCA_039928535.1 Burkholderiales bacterium | reverse complement strand
TCGAACATGGCCTCCTGGCCGATGATACGGAAAAAATTTCGCCACTGCTTGTCGTTGTAAATCAGCAGGCACAGATAACCGTCGCTGGTGGCGTAGGGATTGCGATGCTCGGCGAGCAGGCGTGGATAACCCATCGGTCCGAGCGGCGGCTCGAAAGTCTTGCCGCCCATGTGATCGCTCAGCACGAACTCGGCGAGGCATTCAAACATCGGTACTTCCACCGCCTGGCCGCGGCCGCTGCGTTCGCGCTGGAACAGCGCGGTGGTCACCGCATTGACGGCCTTGAGCCCGGTGATGCGGTCGGCGATGGTGGAGGGCACGAAGCGCGGCCGGTCGGCGCCGGCCTGCTGGACGACAGACGGCAGCGCCACCATGCCTTGGATCAGATCGTCATAAGCGGGTTTGGCGGCGTACGGTCCGTTCTGGCTGAAACCATAGGCGCCAACGTAGATGATCTTTGGATTGACGGCGCGCACATCGTCGTAGCTGAGCTTCAAACGCGCCATCGCCTGCGGGCGCACGTTGTAAATGAGAACATCGGCGCTCGCGCACAGCTTAAGCATTGCTTCGCGGCCCGCCGGCTGCTTAAGATCGAGCACGATTGAACGCTTATTGCGGTTCAGGTGCAGGAAGATGTGCCCCATGCCCGGGTTTTTCATGGGTGCGGAGTGGCGCATGTTGTCGCCTTCGCGCGACTCGACCTTGATGATGTCGGCGCCGAGATCGCCGAGCATCTGCGTTGCGTACGGTCCCAATATGACCGTCGTCAGATCGACGATTTTAATGCCCGCCAGCGGACCGCTCATATCATCCAGGCATTGAATCCGCAGCGTTCAAGCGCCGCCAGCAGGCAGCAGCTCCGCGCACGCGCGCTGGATGCGGCTGCAGGCTTCCTTGAGCTTTTCGGTCGAGGTCGAGTACGAGAGGCGAATATACGGCGACATGCCGTACGCCGCGCCCTGCAGCACGCCGACTTCAGCGGAGTCGAGCAGGTACATGACGAAATCGAGGTCGTTCGCGATTACCTTGCCTTGCGGTGTGCGCTTGCCGATGACGCCGGCAACGTTGGCGAAAACATAGAACGCGCCTTCCGGCGTGCGGCAGGTGATGCCCGCCGCTTCGTTCAACATGCCAACGACCAGATCCCGCCGCTCGCGGAAGTTGCGCGCACGCTCGGCAAGGAAATTCTGTGGCCCGGTCAGCGCTTCGACCGCGGCGGCCTGACTGATGGACGACGGGTTGGTGGTGCTTTGCGACTGCATCTTCATGATGGTCTTGATCAGTTGCGCGGGGCCGCCGGCATAGCCGATGCGGAATCCGGTCATGGCGTAAGCCTTGGATACGCCGTTGACCGTCAGCGTGCGAGTGAGCAATGCTGGCTCGACTTGCGCGGGGGTCGCGCTTTGCATGCCGCCGTATACGATATGTTCGTACACTTCATCCGTGAGCACCCAGACGTGCGGATGGCGCATGAGCACTGCCGTGAGCGGTTTAAGGTCTGCCGCCGTATACACCGCGCCAGTCGGGTTGCACGGCGAATTCAGCATCAACCACTTGGTGCGCGGCGTGATTGCGCTTTCGAGGTCGGCGGCCTGCAGCTTGAAGCCGTTCGCCTCGGTGCACTCGACGGCGACCGGCGTGCCGCCGGCGAGCAGGACCATGTCCGGGTAAGACACGTAGTAGGGTGCGGGCACGATCACTTCATCGCCGGCGGTCACCGTCGCCATCAAGGCGTTGAAGATGACCTGCTTGCTGCCGTTGGCGCAGGTGATTTCGTCGCGTGCGTAGGTCAGGCCGTTCTCGCGCTGGAATTTGAGCGCAACCGCGTCTTTCAATTCTGGCGTGCCGTCGACGTTGGTATAGCGCGTCTGACCGGCCTTAAGCGCGCGTATCGACGCGTCTATTATGTTGGGCGGGGTGTCGAAATCGGGTTCGCCGATAGTGAGACCGATGACCTTGCGGCCGGCCAGCTGCAGCTCGCGCACGCGCATGGTTGCCATCGTGCTTGGCGACGGCTTGATTCGATTCATTCTGGGTGCGACGAAGCTCATGCCTGATGACCTCGGTTGCGCGCTCACGCCGGCGGCGCGCGAGCCGGAAAAAGGCCTCATGCTACACCAAATCGACCCGCGCTTTGCCGTGGCCGCGGCGGGCGGGCGGGCATGAAGCGCGTGACGCGCGTGCTATAATTTCCACGTAAAAATTACCAGCCACGGTCTCAAAATCCCCTACGCGATGGTGCATCAGTCCCGGCGGCCGCGGCCGCAACGCCCAGCGAATCGTTCCTCCATCGCCGGCGCCGCCATATGCATATCCTGCTGAGCAACGACGACGGTTATTTCGCGCCGGGGCTCGCCATACTTGCCGCAACGCTGGCGCCGCTCGGCAAGATCACCGTCGTCGCACCCGAGCGCGACCGCAGCGGGGCAAGCAATTCCCTGACACTCGACCGTCCGCTCACCGTGCGCAAGGCCGCCAACGGGTTTTTTTACGTGAACGGCACGCCGACTGACTGCGTGCATCTCGCGGTCACCGGCTTGCTGGACGAGATGCCGGATTTCGTAATCTCCGGCGTCAATCACGGCGCGAACATGGGCGACGATACGATTTATTCCGGCACGGTGGCTGCGGCCACCGAGGGTTTTCTGCTGGGGATCCCGTCACTCGCCGTTTCACTGGTGGCGAGTGGCAACGACAACTTCATCACTGCCGCGCGGGTGGCCGCCGACATCACCCGGCGGTTCGCGAACAAGCCGCTGGGCCAGCCGGCACTATTCAACGTGAACGTGCCGGACGTCGAGTTTGCAAGCCTGCGCGGCATCGAGATCACGCGCCTGGGCAAGCGGCACAAGGCGGAGCCGGTCGTGAAATCCACGACGCCGCGCGGCGGCACGGTGTATTGGGTAGGGGCCGCCGGCGCCGCGCAGGATGCAGGCGAGGGCACCGACTTCGACGCGGCGACGCGATCGGTCGTGTCGATCACGCCGCTGCAGGTCGACCTTACGA
>JBDSSV010000289.1:0-6092 GCA_039928535.1 Burkholderiales bacterium | reverse complement strand
ACGGACTGCTGGCACCGGCCGGCACGCCGCGCAACATCGTCGAGCGCCTCAACCGCGACACCAACAAAGCGCTGCAAGCCCCGGATGTGATCGCGCGCTTTACCAACGATGGCGCCGAGGCCGCGGGCGGAACGCCTGCCCAATTCGCCGCGCATATTAAAACCGAGCGCGACAAATGGGCGAAAGTCATCAAGCAGGCCGGCATACGCGGCGAGTAATTTCCTTTCCTCGCGTAGAGCGATCATCATTCGCGCGCCGGCGTTACAGGGAGATCAGATGAGAGAAGATGCACGCGAGGCCGCCGGCCGCGTCGACGAACAGCGCCTGTGGCAGCGCCACGCTGAGATGGCGCAGATCGGCGCAATACCCGGCAATGGCGTCAACCGGGCTGCGCTGTCGAAGGAAGACATCGCCGCGCGCAAGTTGCTGTTGTCGTGGGCGGCGCAGTGCAAATTGACAGTCAGCGTCGACGGCATCGGCAATCTCTTCCTGCGGCGCGCGGGCACCGACACGAACGCGGCGCCCGTCATGACCGGCAGCCATATGGACTCGCAACCGCGCGGCGGACGCTTCGACGGTATTTACGGCGTGCTCGCCGGGTTCGAAGCGCTGGAGGCGATGGACGCAGCCGGCGTCACCACGCGCCGCCCCATCGAAGTCGTTGCGTGGACGAACGAAGAAGGCGGACGCTTCGCGCCTTGCACCATGGGCTCGATGGTGCACACGGGTGCACGGCCGCTCGCGGATGTGCTCGACGTAACCGACAATGAAGGCATCAAGCTGCGCGACGCGCTTGCGCAGACACTCGCCGCGACGCCGGAGGCAAAACCGCACGAGTTCAAATCGCCTGCCGCGGCTTACATCGAAACGCATATCGAACAGGGCCCGCTGCTCGAAAACGCGCGCAAGACCATAGGCGTAGTCACCGGCATCCAAGGCCTGCGCTGGTTCAACGTCGAAGTCAGCGGCAAGACCGACCATGCCGGCACGACGCCGCTCGCGCTGCGCCAGGACGCCGTGCGCGACGCCATCGCCATCATCAATGCACTCGCAGAACTGACGCGCGATGCAGAGGACGTTACGCGCTTTACGGTCGGACGCATGCTGGTCACGCCGAACTCGCCGAATTCCGTCGCCAGCCACGTGCTGTTCTCGGTCGACATCCGCCATCCCGATCCGAAAACCGTGGCGCAGCTTGGTGACGCCGTCGAAGCCATCGCACACAAGGCGGCGAAATTCTGCGCGGTCAAAGTCACGCCGACGCTGCACGACGATCCCTGCGTATTCGACTCCGGCGTCGCCGGCGCAATCGAAGACGCGGCAAAGACACTCGCGCTGCCCTCTATGCGATTGTCATCGGGCGCGAGCCATGATTCCATGTACATGGCGCGGATCTGCCCGACCGGCATGATTTTCGTGCCGTGCGAGAACGGCATTTCGCACAACGAAGCGGAGAACGCGACCCCATCCGACCTCGCCGCCGGCGCGCGCGTGCTGACTGCGGCTCTGATCGAACTGGCCAACCGATAACACGCCGCAACGTGGCGCTGAGCTCACCTTCCCCTGCTGGCGAGGGAAGGCCGGGATGGGGGTGGGCGTGATAAAATAAGCTTTAATTCCCGCGGACCACCATGGCGCTCTCCCCTCTTACGGCGTTGTCTCCTCTCGACGGGCGCTACAGCAGCAAAGTCGAGCCGCTGCGCGGCTACTTCAGCGAGCTCGGCCTCATCCGCTACCGCGTGCTGGTCGAAGTCGAATGGCTGAAAGCGCTGGCCGCTGAGGCGGCAATCGCGGAAGTACCGAAGTTCTCGGCCGCTACGGTCAAGGAACTCGATAAGGTCGTCAACGGCTTCTCCGAAAAAGACGGCGCGGCGGTCAAGAAGATCGAGTCGCGCACCAATCACGACGTTAAGGCCATCGAGTATTTCCTCAAGGACAGGCTCGCCGGCAACGCGCAGGTCGCGAAGGTCGCCGAATTCATCCACTTCGCATGCACGTCTGAAGACATCAACAACCTGTGCCACGCGCTGATGCTGCAGGCGGCGCGCAACGAGGTTATGTTGCCCGCTCTCGACAAGATCATCGCCAGCCTCACTGCTATCGCTCATAACCTGGCGGACGCCTCCATGCTCGCGCACACGCACGGTCAGCCGGCCAGCCCCACCACGCTCGGCAAGGAAATGGCCAACGTCGTCGCTCGTCTGAAGCGGGCACGCGGCAACATCGCCGGTGTCGCGCTTCTCGGCAAGATCAACGGCGCGGTCGGCAACTACAATGCACACCTCGTGGCCTATCCCAAAGTCGACTGGGAGAAATTCGCGCGTCGCTTCGTTGAGAAGCTCGGCCTCGAATTCAATCCCTACACCATACAGATAGAGCCGCACGACGCGATTGCCGAGCTGTTCGATGCCTACGCGCGCGCCAATACGATCATGCTCGATTTCGACCGCGATATCTGGGGCTATATCTCGCTCGGCTATTTCAAGCAAAAAACGAAGGCCGGCGAAGTCGGCTCGTCGACCATGCCGCATAAGGTCAACCCGATCGACTTTGAGAATTCCGAAGGCAATTTCGGCATCGCTAACGCGCTGCTGCGCCATATGAGTGAAAAATTACCGGTTTCGCGCTGGCAGCGCGATCTCACCGATTCGACGGTGCTGCGCAACATGGGCACCGCGCTCGGCCACACGCTGCTCGCGTACGATTCGCTGTCGAAAGGCCTCGGCAAGCTCGAAGCCAACCACGCGCTGCTCGCCGCGGACCTCGACGCCAACTGGGACGTGCTCGCCGAGCCGGTGCAGACCGTGATGAGGCGCCACGGCGTGACCGGCGCGTACGAACAGTTGAAAGATCTGACGCGCGGCAAAGGCGGCATCACGCGCGCCTCGCTGCATGCGTTCATCAAAACGCTCAAGCTGCCGGACGACGCCAAGCAGCGCCTGCTGAAGTTGACGCCGGCAACTTACATCGGCAAGGCAGCGGAACTCGCAAAGAAAATCTGAGGCGCGGCATCGCGGGCTGCGTCTTGATTTGCCATATACTTGGCAGGTCACAACAGTTTCGGTTTGTCGCGACAAAAAAACGGGAGAGGAGCAACGTGGACACACCGATACGCAAGCCGTACTCGAGTGCCGTGACGCCCGGCGAGACACCCGAACGACGCGGCTTTCTCAAGCAGGGCATCAAGATCGCGGGCGCAATCGCCGGTACGGCGGCATTGCCCGCGTTAGCCGCGGAACCGATCGGCAAGGAATTCCCGGCGTGGTCGACCGCGATTGGCAAGCCGCTCAGCACCTACGGTCAGCCGTCGCGCTTCGAGGAACCGGTCAAACGCTACACGGGTAGCGCCTACGGCACTCTCGCCCCCGGCACCGGCAGCGCACGCACGCCGCTCGAAAAACTCGAGGGCGTCATTACCCCCAACGGACTGCATTACGACCGCAGCCATAACGGCACGCCCGAGATCGATCCGGCGAAGCACAAGCTGCTGATACACGGCCTCGTCAAGCGCCCGCTCACGTTCTCGATCGCGGAGCTGTCACGCTACCCGATGGTGAGCCGCATCTGCTTTCTCGAATGCGCTGGCAACAGCAGCGCGAATGCCACCTCGCCCCAGCCGCCGCAGGCATCTGCCGGCGGCGTGCACGGCCTCGTGTCGTGCGCCGATTGGACCGGCATTCCACTCGCACTGCTGCTCGACGAAGCGGGTGTCGACCCCGCCGGCAAGTGGCTGCTGGCCGAAGGCGCCGATTCCGCCGCGATGAGCCGCAGCGTGCCGCTCACAAAAGCCTACGACGATGCGCTAATCGCGCTGTACCAGAACGGCGAGCGCCTGCGGCCCGAGAATGGCTATCCGGTGCGCCTGCTGCTGCCCGGCTGGCAAGGCAACATGAGCGTGAAATGGCTGAGCCGCATCAAGGTCACGGACGGCCCGACGCATACCAAGGACGAGACATCCAAGTACACCAACCCGATGGCCGACGGCACGGCGCGCCAGTTCACATTCGAGCTGGGCGTGAAATCGGTCATCACGCGGCCGTCGGCGACGATGACGATGCACGGCGTGGGCCTCTACGAAATCTCCGGGCTCGCATGGAGCGGCGCCGGACGAATTTCACGCGTCGAAGTTTCACTCGACGGCGGCGGCACCTGGCGCGATGCCGCGCTGCAGGGACAAGCGCTGCCGAAAAGCCTCGTGCGCTTCCGGCTGCCGTGGGACTGGAACGGCACTCCCGCGCTGCTGCAAAGCCGGGCCATAGACGAGAAAGGCAACGTGCAGCCGACGCGACGGATGTACAAGGCAGAAAACGCGGTCGACGGCCGCTTTCATAACAACAGCATAGTTACGTGGAGCGTGAATGCGGACGGGAGCGTGAAAAATGTTTACGTTTAAGCCCGTCGGAGTAACGCTTGCAACCGCCGCGCTGCTCGCCGCGTGCGCAACGCAGATGAATGACACAGTAATGCCGGCACGCGGCCCGAATCTCGGCCGCGTCGCCACCGCGCAGGAAATCCGCGCGGCGGACATCAGCATCCCGCCGAGCGGCGAAGGTTTACCGGCGGGCGGTGGCGACGCGAAACAGGGCGCGCAGGTGTATGCGGCCAAGTGCCAGGCGTGTCATGGCGAAAAAGGCGCAGGCAAGCCTGCCGATGCCTTGGTCGGCGGCATCGGCAGCCTCGCCACATCCAAGCCCGTGCGCACCGTCGGCAGCTTCTGGCCTTACGCGACGACGTTATTCGACTACACCCGCCGCGCGATGCCGCTGCAAAATCCGAAGTCGCTGAGCGACGACGAGGTGTACGCCGTCAGCGCGTACGTCCTGTACGTGAACGGCATCATCGCGGAGAGCGCGCAGATGAACGCACAGACGCTGCCGCAGGTGATGATGCCGAATCGCGACGGGTTTATCGACTATTCGCGCAAATAATTGTCCGCCGGCAGATCAACCCCTGCATAGCAGTGGCTCGACGGTAGTTACGCCACTGTCGCGCTCCTGTTCCGCATGCAACGCGTTGGCATGTACCGCCTTTGCAAAAACACGAAGTGCCCACGCAAAAGGTAAAGCTACCAGCAGCGCAAACGCGGCGTACGCCAATGCGACCGACGTCGCGGCGCCGTAACTCTTAGACAGCCATACCGTCAGCGCCGGCGGCATGGCAGCCGCGAGCAATGAAAGGCGCCGCAGGCTGGCCGCCGCGCAATGCATGTCAGCAACGCGGAACGTGATGGTTGCAGTGACTGTATTTGCCATGACCGCTCCTTAAAGGGTTTGAGGAATATACGAGCTGGGTCTAGCTGCCGAAGTGCAGTTGATATTTCGCGCCATTCGAGAACGCGCATACGCCAGTGCCCGTCGCCGCTGCCGACAACACGTATTCGCAGTTCGCGTGCATGCCGCGTCCGCCATAGGCGTTGGCAATGCCCTTGCGCGAACCGGCCGCGGTGCTTGGCTGGCCACCGAGCACTTCGCGGAACACGCGGCCAAACCCCGGATAGTTGTCCGGCACGCGTGTCGCCTCGCCTTGCAACTGCTCGCCGGCCACATACAGCGTGAACGTGCCATGGCCCGTCTGGCTGTCGGCGACTGTGCCCTGCAGGGCGCCCTGCTGCGCAGCTGCATCGTTCACCGGATAAAGCCGCACATACAAGCTGGACGGCAGTGCCGGGCCCGGCAATACGGGCCGGACCGCCTGCGGCGGAATTTGCGACGTATACGCATAAACGGGCTGCTGCCCTGCTTCGGATTGCAGCGGCACGACGTAACAGCCCGCGATCAGCGCAGCGCATCCCGCGGCCATGCCGGCGCGCAGCAGCTTCTTGTTTACAGCGGTTTCACCCATTGTTGTCTTTTGCATAATTGTCTCCCGTAAGAGTTGTGCTCTCAAAAAGCACGACGCACTGTGCCTGCCGCCGGAAATAGTCTCAATATGTGCCGCTATCGTCGCTCTTGATGCAACTAAAGTATCGGTTTTTGATACTATTGCCGGATCAAAGGGAGTGGCGATGCCAGCAAACTATGTTTTCGAAGCGCTTAAAGCCCACTACCGTGCGCGCGGCCTCACCTACCGCGACGTCGCGCGCGCGCTGAAAA
>JBDSSV010000288.1:0-3662 GCA_039928535.1 Burkholderiales bacterium | reverse complement strand
ACGCATCCGATGAGATCACGTAGTCGCCCGGCGTGCGCGATTGAGCGATCAGCGATGCAATAATGATGTCGTCCATCACGAACGCGACCGCACGTCCCGTCTCGACCATTTGGAACGCTTCGGGATGGCCGTTCGCGGGAATGATGTTCATGCCCATGTTCTTCGACGCATTGAGATCGGTCGCCTGTTTGATATTCGTCGATCCCGCGGTCGACACGACGGTCTTGCCTTTGAGGTCGTCGATCGATTTGATGTTCGAGGACTTCTTGGTAACATAACGGCTGGCGGTCAGGAAGTGGGTGATCGTGAACGAGACCTCTTTCTGGCGGGCGACATTGTTGGTGGTCGAGCCGCATTCCAGATCGACGGTGCCATTGGCCATGAGCGGAATGCGATTCGCCGAAGTGACCAGCTGATATTTGACTTCGAGCTTGGGCATTTTTAATTCGGCTTTAACCGCATCGACGATCTTTGCGCACAGATCCATCGCAAATCCAATCGGCTGCTGCTTGTCGTCGTAAAACGAGAACGGAATCGAGGCATCGCGATGGCCTACCGTGATGTAGCCGTTGTCCTTCACCTTCTTCAGCGTGCCGTCTTGTGCGATCGCCGGCGCAACACACAACGCGCACGCGACTAGCGTCAGTAACATTGTTGAAATACGGTTCATTTGTTTCTCCAGATTATCTGATTTTGTATCGAATTTTTGTCAATGCAATCAGTCAAATCCTGCATTGAGGCGACCAATCTAGCCGAACGGTTTGGGCTTGTCCAGCATTCTTGCCACGGCTCTCTGCCAGTTAACAAACGGATTCTCAGCAACGGGCATGCCACTCACTGCGTTTACGATAAAGTCATGATTCGTAAAGAGGGTTGCATGACCTGTGGTGATGGGAGCGACCCTTTTGGCGCATCGCATGCCCGCCGCCAGTGCCTGTGCTGAAAATACGCCGGCTTGCTTGTAACAGCACGGGCGTTTCATGATGGGCGGGCGCATTTAAACCGGAGATCCGTAATGTCTGATGCAACTACCCGTATCGAGCACGATCTGCTCGGCGACCGCGCGGTGCCGGCTAGTGCTTACTACGGCGTGCACACGCTGCGCGCGCTTGAGAATTTCGACATCACCGGCACGCCGATCTCCATCTATCCCGATCTCGTGGTGGCGCTCGCCTGCATCAAGGAGGCCGCCGCGCTGACCAATAATGAACTCAAGCTGCTCGATGACGACAAAACGCAGGCCATCGTCAACGCGTGCAAGGAGATCCGCGCCGGCGGCCTGCTCGACGAATTTGTGGTCGACGTCATCCAGGGCGGCGCCGGCACCTCGACCAATATGAACGCGAACGAAGTGGTCGCCAACCGCGGGCTCGAATTGATGGGGCATAAAAAAGGCGAATTCAAATATCTGCATCCGCTCGAGCACGTCAACATGAGCCAGAGCACCAATGACGTCTATCCGACCGCCGTGAAAGTCGCACTGCACTTCGGCATCCAGCGCCTGATCGCCGCGATGGCGGAGTTGCGCGCGGCCTTCGAGGCCAAGGCGCGGGAATTCGCGCCTGTGCTGAAAATGGGCCGCACGCAATTGCAGGACGCGGTGCCGATGACGCTCGGCCAGGAATTCAGCACTTACGCGGTGATGCTCGGCGAAGACGAAGAGCGCCTGCGCGAAGCCTGCCTCTTGATACACGAGATGAACCTCGGCGCGACCGCCATTGGCACCGGCATCAATGCGCATCCGGATTACGCGCGGCTCGTGTGCAGCAACCTCTCCGACATCACCGGCATCAGTCTGCAGACCGCGGGCAATCTGGTGGAAGCGACGCAGGATTGCGGCGCTTTCGTGCAGGTGTCCGGCGTATTGAAGCGTGTCGCGGTCAAGCTTTCTAAAACGTGCAACGATCTGCGGCTGCTGTCGTCGGGCCCGCGCGCAGGCCTCGGCGAAATCAATCTGCCACCGATGCAGGCGGGCTCATCCATCATGCCCGGCAAGGTCAACCCGGTGATACCCGAGGTCGTCAACCAGATTGCGTTCGAGGTCATCGGTAACGACATCACGGTGAGTTTCGCGGCGGAAGCGGGTCAACTGCAGTTGAATGCGTTCGAGCCTATCATCGCGCACAGCCTGTTTAAAAGCCTCAAACATCTGCGCAACGGCTGCATCACGCTGGCCGCGCGCTGCGTGAGGGACATCACTGCGAACGCCGGCCATCTGCGCCAGCTCGTCGAGCATTCGATCGGCATTGTCACCGCGCTGAACCCGCACATCGGCTACACCAATGCAACGGCCGTCGCGCAGGAAGCGCTCGCCAGCGGCAAAAGCGTCTACGTGCTGGTGCTCGAGAAAAAATTGCTCAGCAAGGAACAACTCGACGACATCTTGAGGCCGGAGAATCTGACGCAGCCGAGGCGGTGATGAGTGATGCGTGTCGTGGTGGTAATGGGTGATGAGCAATGGGTGATGTGTTTTAAAACCGTCAGGCCAATAGCCCGCTCATTACCCGTTAGCGTTTTTACCCCACCATTCCACGCAGGCCTTCGCCAGCGCGCGCGTCGCATCGACGCAACGCGCGCGGAGCGCGGGCGATAGACGGTCGAGCACTACCGGCGTCTCGGTGCACGCGAGTATCACGCCGGCGGCGCCGGCTGCCATCAGCTGGGCGACTGCGCGTTCGAGCAGTGAAGCAGCGGCATCAAGTTCGTTGCGTTTGACGTGAACGATCGCCGGTAATACCAGTTGATTAATGTCGGCATCGCTGTTGACGATGGGCTGCAATCCGCGCGCCGCCAGCCGTTGCTGAAAAAATCCCGCCGCGAGCGTGCCTTTAGTGGCGATCAAGCCGATGGTCTTGCCGACAACGCGCCGCGCTTCGAGTTGCGCGAGCGCCGCGTCCGCAATATGGATGATCGGCAGGCCGCTTTGACTCACCATGTCGTCATACCAGAAATGCGCGGTATTGCAGGGAATCGCGATCGCCACTGCGCCGGCGGCTTTCAGCGTGTGTATGCCAGCCAGCATCGCGGGTAGCGGCGATTCACCGTGGCCCGTGATCGCAGGCACGCGTTCCGGTATCTGCGGCACGCAGTAAGTGATGACGGGAATGTGGTCTTCGTCGCGCGCAGCCGGCGTTTCCTCGATCAGCTTGCGCAGGAAATCGACGGTCGCGAGCGGACCCATGCCGCCTAGTACTCCCAGGACTTTTTTCATGTGCGGCCGGAGCGTGGAAAAGCGTGGAGCATAGCGAATCGCGGCGCGCGCGGCCAGCCTATACAATATGCGCATCGACATCCTCGCACGGTGCGCGCTCATGCATACGAGATATGCCGCGATTCAGCCCTATGTCACCAAGGACGGCTCGCAGATCCGCGAGTTGATGCATCCGGCCGTTCACGGCAACCGCAACCAGAGCTTCGCCGAGGCAACCGTGCAGCCTGGAAAGAAAACCGCGCTGCACCGGCACACGGCAACTGAGGAGATTTATCACATCACGAGCGGCGCGGGCATGATGACGCTCGGCGGCGAGCAGTTCGCGGTCGCCGCCGGGGAGACGATATGCATTGCTCCCGGCATGCCGCACTGCATAGAGAATGCCGGCAATGCGCCGCTGAAAATTCTCTGCGTCTGCGCGCCGGCGTATTCGCACGATGACACGGAACTG
>JBDSSV010000287.1:0-2961 GCA_039928535.1 Burkholderiales bacterium | reverse complement strand
AAGCGGCGAGGTCGGCCTCCGCCGGCGGACGCAGCGGTGAGGACGGCGCAACGGTCGGCGTCGGCACGGCGGGCGCGGGCGCGGGCGCCGGCGCTGCCTTGGGGGCGGTAAGCGCGATGACGGGCGGCGCGGGCGGCGGACGCACGGCCGGCCGTGCAGGGCGCGCCCGTGGCGGGGGCGGCTGCGACTGCAGCGATGGCGGCGGTGCGGCGGGCGGTCTTGGCGGCGGCGTCAACCGGACACTCAGTGAGCCGCCCGCCTTGCCGCGCTCGTCCGCGTCGGGCGAGGGCAGGCGGATGCGCGGCAACCAGTGCCACATCAACGCGAGGTGCACGAGCAGGGACAGTGCAATCGCGATCCAGATCGTGGGGACCGTTACCCCGTCGCGCCGGGCGCCGAATTCGTCGAGCCCGTACCTCATGGTATGGTCATTGGTGAGTGGGCGCCGCCGGCACGCGCATTGCTGCGTGGTGCCGGCTCGAAAAAACCGCACGGCCGCGCACGGTGAACACCGGGGCGGCCGCGGGCGTGAATGAACGAAACCGGTTAATGCGTCACTTGGCCTTCGAGCAGCAGTTTCACGACTTGCGGCGTGATATCGCGCGCACGCTGATCGAGTTCCTCATTCGTGAGGTTCGCGATCGGGTGCGGCATTGCCAGAAATTTGAAGTCCTTGAGTCCCCACGAGCGCGCCATCGCGTCGCCGGTTTTCTGGAATACGTCGGTGATGATGGACGCCGTTGGCATCCCCTCTTGTTCCATTACTATGCTGTCGAGCACACTGCCCGAGCTGCATGACCCTCAATCGCCGACGCCGGCTACGACGAAATCGCAGTTCTGCCTGAACTCCGCGATTATTTCGGGCGAAGCCGGGATGCCGGCACTTTTCTTGCGCCGCATGATGTGCGCCTTCACGCCGTGCTCGCGTTCCAGCAGTCCAGCGATGCGCTTCAATAGCTGATCCGAGTTGTGCTTGGAGTTGTCGACGAGACCGACACGCAGGCCGGCTAGCGATTTGGGCCGCGGCGCGTACTCGATCCTGCGTCCCCTGGCTTCGGTAGTCGGGTCGTATATACGTACTGTCATATGGTTCTCCTGTGGTTACGCAAAAACAAAATTCCGGTTGCCGCCAGTTGCATCAAACCTTTATTTCTTTCGTTACCGCCTGCGAGCCGTTCTTGCCGCCCCAGCCGGGAATAAAAGCCGACTGCACCCCGGCTTTGCCGCCCGCCATGACGACGAGAAAGTCGTTTGGCCCGTGCACAAGATCAACCATGTCTTTTTCATCCGCCGCAGTGACGGCGCCGTCTTTGAGGTTGGCGCGCTTCAATTCGGCCACCGAGATTTTCGTATGCTCGAAGCAGTAGCGCTTGACGTCGTCGCGCGTCCAGCCGGCTTTGGCGATGACCGCCATGTGCTCGCCGGCGAACACCAGCGCGTAGAACGGTTTGCGCGCGGTGCCGGCCGACACGCGCATCTGCGCGCATGCCGTCGTCAGTATGCCTTCCGGTGTGCTCGATAGTCCGTTCGAATACTGGTGCACGCCGAGTGCCGCCATGATCGTCACCGCGCTCTGCTCGCGCTTGAAGCCGCGGTCGACGTGCAGCGGCGGCCACGGGCTTTCCGCCTCGTTCTCCGCGATGCAATACGTGTATTTGCCGGGATGGCCGAGGCTGCTCTGATCGAGCGTGCCGGGCAGCGTGCCGAGGGTGTTGCGCATGAGGAGTCGGACCGCGCGGCCTATCGTTGCGTTTGCGCGCCAGCCAGGGCCGAACAGATTGTGGCCGCAATTCATGTCGAGTTCGCGCGCGATCGGGCCATTGACGATCATCAGCACGCCCGCGCCGCCGGTGCTGGTCGCGGGGCCGTGATAGCCGTAGAGCGGATCGCCGAGTGCTTCCACCGCCGCGACGACGACAGGCATGTATTCCGGCTTGCAGCCGGCGAGTACCGCGTTGATGGCGATTTTTTCGGCGGTTACCGAAACCTGGCGGTTCTCGATGAATACAACCTGCTTCTCCGGCGCAAGCTTCACTCTCGCCAGCATCGCGTTGATGCGCTCTGCGGTCGGCGGCACGACCGGCAGTCCGTCGGTCCAGCCTTTCGTGAAGCAAAGTTCCATGGCGTCCGCCATGTCCGGCACATCGAAATGGCGTGACAGTAATTGCGCTTGTGGCATCGTAACCTCGCAGGGAGGCGGCACGGCGGCCGCCGATCAAGTGCGCAGTATGCCCGCGCCGGCGGGGAGCGGCAAGGCGGGCGCGGGCGGCCTCACGCCGTGGCGGACTTGCGGAATATCTGCGCGTCGGTGAACAGCGATGCAATTGCGACTTTTTGAATGTCATTGTCGTCGGGCACCTGATACAAAATAGGGTTGATGAGCTCCTCGAAAATTCCGCGCAGGCTACGCGCCCCCGTCTTGTATTCCATCGCGATTTCTGAAATCTGCTCGAATACCTTGGGCTCGATCATGAGTTCCACGCCTTCGTTCTTGAAAATTTCGCGGAACTGGTTGTAGATGGAATTCTTCGGCTCGGTCATGATGCGCACCAGCATCTTCTTCGTGAGCGCCTGGAAGTTGGCGATGATGGGCAGGCGGCCGGTGAATTCGGGAATCAGCCCGAATTCGAACAGGTCGGTCGGCTTTACGCGCGTATTGAGGCGATCCAGGATGTTCTGGTTGTCGTCGTTGGTCGTGGAGATGAATCCATAGCCGTGCGTCTTGGCCATGATGTTTTCAAGGCCGACGAACGCGCCGCCGCAGATGAAGAGAATGTTGGTGGTGTCGACGTATTCCTTGCTCGCCAGCTTGGCGGGGTAGCCTTCCATGATCTTGAGTAGCGCGTGCTGCACGCTTTCGCCCGAAGTGGCGCGCGATTGCGCGTCGGCGCCGGTCGCTTTCAGCTTGTCGATTTCGTCGATAAACACGATGCCCATTTGCGCGCGCGCGATGCTGCCGTC
>JBDSSV010000286.1:0-2758 GCA_039928535.1 Burkholderiales bacterium | reverse complement strand
GCGGGCGGCACAGCGGCCAACAGGTGGTTGCTGCTGAGTGTTGCTTTCATGACTGCCATTGGTATTGATTCCGGTGATGGTGCGTACTGTGGAATCAGGCAAACGGCGCGCGGAAGAACGAGCGACAACACCGCGACCGGACCTTGAGTGCATTGACAAGGGAGAGCAGTCTTACGGTGCAATTCTCTGCCGCACCGCCCAGATAGACTTGATGCACACGGTAGACCGTACCTGCGTCGCTGTATGTGCGTTGATGAACATAGGGCCAAAAAATAACTGTATGTGGGATGACGCACGGAAGCGGTCCGCGATCAGGGCGAGAATTGCCGCATCGATAACCAGACGCCGGCCCAATCAAATGAATACGCATACGCATACGCATACGCACACGCAACCGCAACCGCAGCCGCACACCGAACGTTCTCCGCAAATGCTGATGTGGATCGCGGGCATCGCCGTGATCGTATTCAGCGTAGGCGGCGTTGCGGCGATCATGGGCTGGATATGACGGCCGCACTGAATCACCGGCTGTCGTCACTTATCCGCATTTTAAGCGGCATCTAACCGCCTTATCTTCGAGGCACGAAAGGGTAATTTCCATGCTGTATACCATCGCTGTCGTTCTCATCATCCTGTGGCTGCTGGGCCTCGTCACTTCGTACACCATGGGTGGCCTGATTCATATTCTGCTCGTGATAGCAATTGTGGTTATCCTGCTGCGCGTCATCAGCGGGCGCCGGCCGCTGTAATTTTCCCACTCGCGGCGTGCCCGGCAGGACAGGAGCCACGCTACGGGCAGGAAGTATCGCCATGTGGCTCTACGCGCTTGCATTGTCCGCCATCGCCATCATCGCGGAGGCCCTGGGCCTCGGCGGCGTGCCCGAGCACGCGCTACTTATCGAAAATATTTTATTCTGCGCATTTCTGCTCGCGCTCATTGTCGTTGTGTGCAAACGCTTTGCCCGCGACTAGGCGAGCCGGCGATGCGCTGCTGGTTTTCCCACGCTGTAAATCAAAACAAAGGCCCCTACCATGACCAGACAACTTTACATTCTTGCGCTGACGCTTACCGGCTGTGCAGTCGCCGCCTCCGCTTATGTCGCGCGCCACAATGCCCGGCGTCGCGTGGCAGAGGAGCGCCATAAGGCTTTATGCGTGTGGGAGGACGACGGCGGCCACGCGGTGCCGCTACCCCGCCATCAGGTGCAGGCGCTCTGAGCCTGCCGCCTCCGCTTTGTCAGCACGCTCATCCATCCATTTCTAAAGGGTTAAGCCATGAAGCCGACCTCACTCAAAGACGTATCGAAGAAGCGCCCGCCACTCACCGATATTCCGACGCTGCGCAAACGCGCGCGCGAACATATCGAATCCGGTGCCGTGACCTCCGGTTACGCGGCCGACCGCGAAGCAGTGACCAAAATGCTCAACGAGGCGCTTGCCACCGAACTCGTCTGCGTGCTGCGCTACAAGCGCCACTATTTCATGGCGGCAGGCGTGCATGCGCCGGCCGCGGCAGCGGAATTTCTCGAGCATGCGAACGAAGAAATGGAGCACGCGGATCTACTCGCCAAGCGCATCGTCGAGTTGCGCGGCGAGCCCAATTTCTCACCCGACGGCCTCGCGGCGCGCAGTCATGCCGAATATGCCGAGGGCGCGAACCTGCGCGAAATGATCAAGGAGGACCTGATCGCGGAACGGATCGCCATCGAGAGCTATCGTGAAATGGTCGAGTATCTCGGCGAACAGGACCCGACGACGCGCCGCCTGCTCGAAAAGATCCTCGCCGTTGAAGAAGAGCACGCCGACGATCTGGCGTCGTTGCTCGCGGGACTGACGGCCTGAGCATTCGATGATCAGACTGAAATTCTCGATAAGTCTGCAATATGACATCGTCGACTACGCAAGCGACTTCATATTCAATATCCACGCGGCGCAAACGCGCCACCAGACGGTGGTGACGGAGGCGCTCTACCTCAGCCAGCAGGTGGCGCCGGTCATTTACGCCGACCCCGCGTTCGGCAGCCGCTACATGCGGCTGAAGGCCGAGCCGGGTCAGCTGGTGGTGCGCTATGACGCGACAGTCGATATTGACCATCACTCCGAGTCGCCGGGGCGTCTGGCGGAAGTGCCGATCGCGCAAGTGCCGCCCGAAGTGCTGCCTTATATCTATCCCAGCCGTTATTGCCAATCGGACCGCCTGCACCGCTACGCAACGCGCGAGTTCGGCCATCTGCGGCAGGGCTACTATCGCGTGCAGGCGATTCTCGACTGGGTACGTCATCGCACCATATTCCTGTCCGGCAGCTCGAACGGCACCACGTCGGCGGTTGACACGCTGATCGAGCAGGTCGGCGTGTGCCGCGATTTCGCGCACCTGATGATCGCGTTATGCCGCGCGGTGAATATTCCGGCGCGTTTTGTTTCCGGCATCGACTACGGCGCGGACCCCGCATTGGGGCCGACGGATTTTCACGCCTACGTCGAAGTCTATCTCGGCGAGCGCTGGTATTTGTTCGATCCGACCGGGGTGTCGCCGCCGATGGGGCTGGTAAGGCTGGGCACCGGGCGCGATGCCGCCGATGTCTCGTTCGCGACGATGTTCGGCACGATTAAATCGTTCCAGCCGCTGATTTCGATTGAAGCGATCGATGATCCAGCCAATGGCTATACCCTGCCGCGGCATTGCCAGGAAGCGTTGTCCACCCATGGCGAGTCCACCGTGCTGCAATAAGTGCCGGCTGTATCAGGTCGCCAGGAC
>JBDSSV010000285.1:0-3004 GCA_039928535.1 Burkholderiales bacterium | reverse complement strand
ATGCTGGCGTCATGAATGTAGCAGCGGCCACCACAATGGCGGCCAGCAGAAGGCGGCAAACTTTTTCCGGGGTTTTCATCGAAGGACTCCACCATGGGTTACGCGTCACAAGACGCACCGACAGTGTCATCAGCAAGCCCTGTGCCATGCGCTCCAGTGCATGGACCTGGCGTTTTGCCCCGCAAAAACGCACTGCGTCAGTGCGCGCAGTGATTTATTGCACCACAAAAGAGCGGCGAACCCGCTGCCGCAATTCTTTTAGAGCACCACCAGTTCACGCAGCAATAAGGTCAAGGCACCGTCGGGATGCGCCAGTTCTTCCAGTATCGTGAAGTGGTCGTGCCGCGCCAGCCGTACGAATTTTCCCGGCAGGCCAGCCTGCGCGCGCGCCCTCGCGTAAACTTCAGACTGCCGCTGCATCTCGGGCAGCTCGCCGCCACCGCACGCCAACATGAGCGGAGCGCGGGCGGCCGCCGGATGAAACAGCGGACTCAGCGTGCGCACCCCGTCCGCATCAAGCTGCAGCTTGTCGTTGATATAGCAGGCGCGCATCGGCTCGAGATCGTATATGCCGCTGATGGCAAGCCCGCCGCGCACGCCGGGTTGCACCAGCGACATCGCAGTCAGGTGCGCACCCGCTGACCAGCCCGCAACGTAGATCTGCCGCGCGTCGCCGCCGTAGCTTTCGACGCGCTCCACGAGCCAGGCCAGCGCGGCATGAATTTCCGCGACGATGCCGGCGAGCGTGATGTCCGGCGCCAGCGTGTAGCCGACCAGCGCGACGGCTATGCCGTGCGCCAGTGGTCCGCGCGCGACAAAGCTGAAATCCTCCTTTGCGCGCATCTGCCAGTAGCCGCCGTGTATGAACACGAGCACCGGCCCGGGCTCTTCCGCCGCGAAATAATCAATGCGATTGCGCGGCGCGGGACCATATTGCAAGTCCAGCCGGTGCGGATATTCCGCGCGCAGCTGCGCGCTCCTCGCCTGGTAGCCGGCCATCAGCCCGCTACTGTTCGCTACCGCGGCGCTATTGTTATACGCCGCATCAAGCGCGGTCCTGTCCATGCCGCGGTATAACGTCATGTCGAATGCAGCAGGTTTGGCATGTGCGTTGCTTCAGAGTCTGGATTCATGCGATAACACGGCAATGTCAGTTCCCTATTCTCTCGCACTTCCGCTATTGCGTGAACGTCTGCGCAGCGGCGAATTGACGCCGACGCAGCTTGCGCGCGACGTACTCGCTGCGGCGGCGCATGGCGACAAACACCATGCGTGGATTTACCGGTTGCCCGATGCTGCCGTCATGGCGCAGGCGCAGCGACTGGAGTCGACGCCCGCCGCGCGCGCGCTGCCACTCTACGGCATACCGTTCGCGGTCAAGGACAACATCGACTACGTTGGTCATCCGACCACCGCGGCCTGCCCGGCTTTTGCCTATACGGCGGAAAAATCGGCGACGGCCGTGGAAAAACTGCTGGCCGCGGGCGCAATCCTCATCGGCAAGACCAACCTCGATCAATTCGCGACCGGTCTGGTCGGCGCACGCTCGCCGTATGGTGCGTGCACCAACGCGTTCGATGCGCGCTATATCAGCGGTGGTTCGAGTGCGGGTTCGGCCGTTACCGTCGCCCTCAACATCGTGAGCTTCGCGCTCGGCACGGACACCGCGGGCTCGGGCCGCGTGCCCGCCGGCTTCAACAATATCGTCGGCCTGAAACCGACACGCGGAGCCATCAGCACCGCCGGCGTGGTGCCGGCATGCCGCTCGCTCGATTGCGTATCGATCTTCGCGCTGACCGCCGGCGACGCGTGGGAAGTCTTCCAGGCCGCGCGTGGTCACGACGCCGAGGACCCGTATTCGCGCGCTCCGCAAGCATCGGTGCACATGCCCTGCGCGCATCTGCATTGCGGCGTGCCGCCCGCATCGCAGTTGGAATTCTGCGGCGATCGCAAAGCAGCCAAAATGTTCGAGCGTGCCCTTGCGCTGGTCCGCGCATGTGGCGGTGAAATCGTTGAAATCGACTTTGCGCCGTTTCGCGACACCGCCACCCTGCTCTATCAAGGCCCGTGGGTGGCCGAGCGTCTCGCCGGCATCAAGGATTTCTTTGCGGCGCATCAGGCGGAGCTGCTGCCGGTCACGCGCGAGATCACTGCCGGAGGCGCGCGCTACTCAGCGGTCGATGCGTTCGAAGCCGCCTATCGGCTACAGGAACTGAAACAGCGCGCCACCACGGAATTGGCAAGGATCGATGTCATGCTCGTGCCGACCACGCCGACGATCTACACGCTCAAACAAATCGAAGACGATCCGCTAAAGCTGAATTCCAATCTCGGCACGTATACGAATTTCGTCAACCTCCTCGATCTGGCGGCCATTGCGGTGCCGGCCGGCATGCGCGATGACGGCCTGCCGTCGGGCGTTACTCTGATTGCGCCCGCGTTCAGCGAACCGCTGCTCTGCGAGCTCGGTGACCGCCTGCACCGTTTGAGCGGCGTCAAGCTGGGCGCAACGTCATTCACGCTGCCGACGACAACACGCGATTTTTGCGACACTGCCGGCGATGCGCATGTGACGATCGCAGTAGTCGGCGCGCATCTGTCGGGCATGCCGCTCAACTATCAACTGACGGCGCGCGGCGCGCGGCTGATCGGCGTCGCGCGCACGGCGCCGCGCTACCGCTTGTATCTGCTGTCGGGCGCCACGCCGCCGAAACCGGGACTGGTGGAAAGCGCTGAGGCGTCCGGCCACGCCATCGAGCTCGAGCTATGGAGCATGCCGGTTGCACTCTACGGCGCGTTCGTGGCGGAAATACCCGCGCCGCTCGGCATCGGCGTGATCGCGCTCGAGCACGGGCGCAAGGTGCAGGGCTTTATCTGCGCAGGCAGCGCGATCGCCGCAGCGCGCGATATTTCGGCGTTCGGCGGCTGGCGCAATTTCGTTGCCAGCGAACACCCGGCCCCGCCAGCGCACGCGTCGGGCTGAAAGACCGCGTCCGCGCGCCGG
>JBDSSV010000284.1:0-5888 GCA_039928535.1 Burkholderiales bacterium | reverse complement strand
GCATTGCAAGCGCTGCCGCCCGCGGCGTACACCGATCCGCAGTGGGATGTGTTGAGCGCGATGCTTACGTTGTTGCCGCGCGCTGCCGCCGAACTACTTTTGGTGTTCGCCGAGCGCGGGCAGGCCGCGCAGCACACGGCGCTTCATTTCCGCCGCCGCCTTGCGCGTGAACGTGATCGCCAGTATTTCTTCCGGCCGCTCGACGGTCGCCAGCAAGCGCAGGTAACGCTGCACCAGCAGCTCCGTCTTGCCTGAGCCGGCGGGCGCCTGCACGATGAACGAGCAGCCCGGGTCTAGCGCGCATTCGCGCTCGCGCGCGTCAGCGATGTCAGGCTGCTGTGGGTTGCTGCTGCTCATTCGTCGTCGCCGCCCTCTTCATCGTCATCGAACGCAGCTATGCGCTCGTGGACGCGGCACAGCGGATGCAGATCGCAGTGCCGGCAGGTCTTGAGCCCGCGCTTGGGATCAACGCGCGCAACACCTTGGGCGAATTCGCCGCCGAGCAGCTCGAGCTCGCGCCGCCATTGCGCGAGCAGCCCTTCCCACGATTCGGCGGTCTTCGCCTTTGGCAGCTGGTCCCGCTCACGCGTGAATCCCATGAAACGCATTTCACCGGCCTTGATGCGCGCGAAGGCGACGGCAGCGACATCTTCGCGCGCCGAAATTGCATAAAGCGGAAGCTGCGGATCGTCGGGCCGCTCGCCCAGCCATTCATTGGGCGTTGCGCGCCCGGTCTTGTAGTCGATCAAGACATGGTCGCCCGCCGGCAGGCGGTCCATGCGGTCGATGCGGCCGCTGAACTTCAGTCCCGCGATTTCCAATGCACGCTTCTCTTCGCGCGCCACGACCTCGAAGTCGCCGCGCGAGCGTTCGATCGCCAGCCATTCGCGCGCGAGCCGCCCGAGCCGCGCGCGCTCAAGTTCCGCCAGACGTCCGTCGAGAACGCCCGGGCGTTGCGCGCGCACTTTCGCCACGGCGCCCGCCGCCGCGCTGTCGATCGCAGCGGCCAGTTCATCAGGAGCGATGGCTTCGAGACGCGACTTCGTTACCAGCGTTCCCCACAACTGCGCCATCAACGCGTGCAGCAGATTGCCGCGGTCGCGCGCATCGAGGCCGTCCGCCGGCGCGTCCAGGCCTTCGGCACCCAGGCGGTGGCGTGCGAACGCGCGAAACGGACAAGCCGCCTGGTCCGCGAGGACGCGCGTGCCGCCGCGCACTTCACGCGCGGGATAGTGCGGCGCGGTGCCGTCGTCGATACGCTCGAGCTTGCGCGCCGCGTAGACATCCTCGCGATAGCTCGCGTATTTCGGCACTGCGATTTCGCCCTGAGTCAGATTTTCGATCAGGGCGCTCGGCAGCAAGTCGCGGTCCTTCTCGCGCAGCGGATGCGACACGATGACCTCGCCCGCCGCGTGCAGCCAATCTTCCGTGATGCGGCGATCAAGCGCCAGCGCGGTGTCCGCGGAGGCTTCGGGAATGCCGGCTTTTTTCTGCAGCGCGACCGGAATAAACGGGTTCGGGCGCGCGGCCAGCGGCCACGCCTCGTCCGTCAAGCCGCTGATCCATAAATGATCGAATTCGAGGCCCGCGGATTCGAGTATGCCGAGTATCTGCACCGGCGCCGTTGCCGACTCCGGCTGAAACAGCGTGTCGCCGGCAAGTCGCCGCAGCAAGGCCAGCGCCTGAGCGCAACTCGTGCGCGGCAGCACTTTTTCGAGCAGCGCGAATTCGCCGAGTACTTCGTAGAATTTCGCGCGCGTCTGAAATTCGGCCGAGTCGAGCACGCGTTCGCCCGGAAATCCAGCAGCGTCGAGCAGCGCCGAAAAGTGTCGGCCCCATGCGTGCGGCGACTGCGCGCCGGCAAGATTGCCGTTTGCATAGTTGTATAGCGCCTCGAACCGCTCGCGCAGTTGCGGGCAGCCTTCAATCGCGCCGACGAGGCGCACCAGGGTCAGGCGCGCAGGCAGCCCTTCGCGCAATTCCGCATCAAGCCGTGCGCGCGGCGCGAACTCGGATTCGGCGCCGGCGATGAAGGGCGAGCGCACAAGGCGGCTCGCCAGCGCGAAATCGACTTCGCCCGCAGCGAGCGCGAGCAGACCCAGCGCCGCGTGCGCGAGCGGATAAGCAGCAAGCGGAACGCCGATTGAAATATTGAAAGGTTGCTGACGTGGCGCTGCACCCGGCAGGTTCCAGCCCGGCTCCATGACAGTCGAGAAAACACGCGCGACTTCCTGGCGGCGGCGCTCGAGGTCCGGCACGACGACGCCGATGCGCGGATACGCGGCGGGAGCAGCGGCCCCGTGCTGCCCGTGCGCCGCCTCGAGCCTCTCACGCGCCCAGCACGCTGCGGCCTCGAGTTCCACACGCGACGATGAAAAAGCAACGCGCACTGCGGCAGCTTCCTTTTTCCGCGGCCCGCACAGCGTGACTTCGACACCGGCAACGCGGCAGGCGCGGAAAAAATCGGCAGTTTGCAACGGCAATATGTCGAATGCATACGCCACGAGCGCGCGCGGCTTTTGCACCGCAGGCGCCGAGAGCAGCTTGGCGACGAAGTCAGGCAGGCGCGCCGAGTCGACTTCACGCGCGGTGAGCTGCACATAGGCGCGCGACCATTCCGCGAAAGCATGCGCATCGTCATTGCCGGGAAATTTATCCAGTGCACCGGCGATCCGCCATGCCTGCGCCAAACGCCATGCATCGCGGCATTGCGCCGACGCGCGGGACGGCGTCAGCAATTGCGCGCCCCACGCGCTGCCGTTGATGATCGCTTCCCACAGCGCCTGCTCCTGCGCGCCCGTCAGCAGTGGCGGCGTTTCCGCACCCAATTCCGAATAGACGGCGCTTTCCCACACGCGCTCGACGAACGAGCCGAACGGCAGTATGTCCGCCGCCTCCCACGCCTGCAATCCCGCCGCCATGCGCTCCGCGTCGAACTCGCTCGCGAGCTCCTGCGCGAGCCGCCGGTTCGGCGTTACGACCGTGACGCCCGCGCTGAGTCCTTCAGCGAGGCGCTCAATTAAATCGGGTTTTGACAGCCGGGGGAAATCAGCAACAGACATCCGGCGCATGATAGCGCCGAACAGTCGTTACATCACCCGCACGCGCGAGCCACCTTCCTTGGTCTTGCCAGCATAGCGGGCGGCGGGCGCGACAGGGTCCACTTGCGAGGATGCGACCCCGGACGAGGCTCGTGACGCGGGTGAAGCGCGCCGAAATTATTTTTCGAGCAGGTGCTTCTTATCTTTAACTTTTTCCCACTCGGCAGCGTCCGGCGGTCCGTCCTTCTTTTCGATGATCGCCGGCCAGACTTTGGCGAGCTCCGCGTTGAGCGCGGTGAATTCCTTCTGGCTGTCGGGAACGTCGTCCTCAGCGAAGATCGCCTCGACCGGGCACTCGGCGACGCACAGCGTGCAATCGATGCACTCGTCCGGATCGATGACGAGGAAGTTAGGGCCTTCGCGAAAGCAATCGACGGGGCATACATCGACGCAATCGGTGTACTTGCACTTGATGCACGTTTCGGTAACGACGTAAGTCATGGTAATCCTTGGCCAATACGGCCATTTTCGAGCTATTGAACTGCGCCATTTTAGCAGAAACGCAGCGCCGACCTGCGTAGGCGGTTGCCGGCTTCACAAACATGCCGTTTTTCGTTAGGATACGCGCCATCTAGCCCTTTTCCGCCATGGCGCAATTACGGCGGCATCCCCCGAATCGACGCAGCAGGAGAACCCAGCATGAGCGAGCATATCCATCACGTGACCGACGACAATTTCGAGCCCGAAGTTCTGCAGGCCGACAAGCCGGTGCTCGTCGACTACTGGGCCGAATGGTGCGGCCCGTGCAAGATGATCGCGCCGCTGCTCGACGACATCGCCAAGGACTACGCGGGTAAGCTTAAAGTCGCCAAACTGAACATCGACGAGAACCAGGCCACCCCTCCCAAATACGGCATCCGCGGCATCCCGACGCTCATGCTGTTCAAGAACGGCACGCTCGCGGCGACCAAGGTCGGCGCCCTCTCAAAATCCCAGCTCATGGCGTTTATTGACAGCAATATCTGAACTGGTTAACCTAGATTCAAATTATCCGGCAGCCTGACCCACTCGGGGGCATGCCGGACGGGCGTTTAAGCCCCGCGCCGCCTCCCAAATTTTCCCGCAGTCCCCGTAGCCGAGCCCCGCCCTCACTGTATCTATAACTCTATGCATCTATCCGATCTAAAAAACCTCCACGTCACCGAACTCGTGGAGATGGCGGTCACGAACGAAATCGAGGGCGCCAACCGCCTGCGCAAACAGGAGCTCATCTTCGCTCTGCTGAAAAACCGCGCCAAGAAAGGCGAGGCGATTTTCGGCGAAGGCACGCTCGAAGTGCTGCCCGACGGCTTCGGTTTCCTGCGCTCGCCCGACACCTCGTACCTCGCGGGCACCGACGACATCTACGTAAGCCCGTCGCAGATCCGGCGCTTCAACCTGCATACCGGCGATTCGATCAACGGCGAAATCCGCACGCCGAAAGAGGGCGAGCGCTATTTCGCGCTGGTCAAGGTCGACAAGGTCAACGACGAGTCGCCCGAGAATTCGAAACACAAGATCCTGTTCGAAAATCTCACGCCGCTGTTTCCGAACGAGCGCTTCATCATGGAGCGCGACATCAAGTCGGAAGAAAATCTCACCGGCCGCATCATCGACATCATCGCGCCGATCGGAAAAGGCCAGCGCGGACTGCTGGTTTCCAGCCCGAAAAGCGGCAAGACGGTAATGATGCAGCACATTGCGCATTCGATCGCCGCCAACCACCCCGAGGTCTACCTCATCGTGCTGCTGATCGACGAGCGGCCGGAGGAGGTCACCGAGATGCAGCGCTCGGTCAAGGGCGAAGTCGTCGCCTCGACATTCGATGAGCCCGCGACGCGCCACGTGCAGGTCGCCGAAATGGTGATCGAAAAAGCGAAACGCCTGATCGAGCACAAGAAGGACGTCGTGATTCTGCTCGACTCCATCACGCGGCTCGCGCGCGCCTACAACACGGTAGTCCCCGCGTCCGGCAAGGTGCTGACGGGCGGCGTCGACGCCAACGCATTGCAGCGCCCGAAGCGCTTCTTCGGCGCGGCGCGCAATATCGAGGAAGGCGGCTCGCTCACTATCATCGCCACCGCGCTGATCGACACGGGCTCGCGCATGGACGACGTGATCTACGAAGAATTCAAGGGCACCGGCAACATGGAGATCCATCTCGATCGCCGCATGGCCGAGAAGCGGATTTACCCCGCGATCAACGTCAACCGTTCGGGCACGCGTCGCGAAGAGCTGCTGCTGAAGGCGGACGTCCTGCAAAAAATCTGGGTGCTGCGGAAACTCCTGTACCCGATGGACGAGCTCGAAGCGACGGAATTCCTGGTCGACAAGCTGCGCTCGACCAAGAACAACGCGGACTTTTTCGACTCGATGCGCCGCGGTTAGCCGTTAACGCGCAAAGCTTCGCACTTTCCCTCGCGCGCCAGGCCAATCGAACCACATGCGCAATATTCTGAAATTTGCGCCAGTTCTCGTCGCGGCCCTCACGTTGCTCGCCGGATGCGGATCGACGCCGCTCGCGCCCGCGTCGCGCGATGCCGACGCGAAACGTTTCGAGCCGGCGATGAATTCCGCACTGATCTATATTTACCGTCCAACCGGCTATGGCGGCCACGGCGTGTCCACGCTGTGGGTCGACGGCAGATTGATCGGCGAATCGCTGCCCGAAACGTTTTTCCGTGTGCCTGTGCGACCGGGGCGCAGGATCGGCTCTGCGTCCAAACCGGTAAAGTTATAGACGCCAGAGCCAGAGATCGGCAACCAATCCCCCTCGATATAAACGCCCGACAGCACTGTCGACAGGCC
>JBDSSV010000283.1:0-2789 GCA_039928535.1 Burkholderiales bacterium | reverse complement strand
AGCTTTTCAACCGAATGGCGGGCGTGCGCATCACGCGCATTCCCTACAATGGCGACGGCCCGGCGATCATCGATCTCCTGGGCGGGCAGGTGCCGATGAAGTTCGATAATGTGAGCACCTCGCTCGCGCATGTGCGCGCCGGCCAGTTACGCGCGCTCGGCGTGACAAGCCCGACGCGGAGCACGTTGTTGCCCGAAGTGCCGGCGATCGGCGAGACGGTGGCCGGGTTTCAGATGAGCATCTTCAACGGCATGGTCGCCCCGGCCGGCACACCGCCCGACATTCTCGCGCGCGTGCACGCCGAAGTTGTCAAATTCACCGCGTCACCCGAAATCCGCAATCGCTTCGCTGCGCAGGGGGTCGAACTGCAATCGAGCGCAACGCCCGAGCAGTTCACGGCTTACATCAAAAGCGAATACGCGAAATGGGCGAAAGTAGTCGAGGACGCTGGCATCAGGCCGGAGTGAGGCGCGTCGACCATTCGCTTAGCGACGCCCCAAATCCTTGTCTTGCCGACGTGAGCGCCAGCGCGCACACCGCCGGTTTTCCCCACACGACTTACGATCCGGCGTTGCGCGCTGTTCCCCACGGCGTCTTGACGACGAGCCCGCTCGCTTCGACGAACCAGCGCTCGCTCGGAAAGGGTTTGCCGTCGAACCGCGCACGCATCCAGTCGGCGACGTGTGTCGCTGGCGCCGGCCCCCAATGTGTTGCCGGCACGTTGCCGACCGAGTGCCGCGAGTCCTGGTAAATGACCAGGCGCTTGTCGGCTGGCATCGCACCCAGCATTTCTTCGGTGAACTTCAGCGGGCACAATTCGTCGGCTTCGCCGGCCATGCACAAATAAGGCACGCGGATTTTTTCGGCGTGGCCGCGCCACGTGAGCGTGCCGGCGAACTGATCGAACGCGTTTTCGTCCGTGTAGCCCGCCATATACATGAAGCGCTGCTTGAAGGTGGGTGAGGCTTCCTCGAAGATCGTATGGCAGCCGGGCTCGAGGCATGTGGCGGTCACCGCGCAGGCGCTAAAGCGCGGCTCATTGCTCGCGACGAGTGTGCTGAAGAAAGAACCGAAGCTTTGCCCGGCGATTCCCATGCGTGCGGGGTCGATTTCAGCGCGCGCTTGTAGCCAATCGGCAACGGCGCGTCCCGCGTCAATCCAGTTCGGCACGCTGACATGGATGCCGAGCACCGCGCTTTCGTATTGGCCGGGACCTTCGAGCGCGAGCACCGCGATTCCGCGCGTCAGCCAGCGGTCGCCGTACAGCGCGACGGCGTTCTCTTTGAAGCTGTCCATGCCAGGAATCGCCCACACCACGGGGATGCGCCCGCCGCTGTAGCCGGGCGGCAGATGCAGCCAGCCGGGAAGTGCCTGGCCTTGAAAAGGCACCCACACTGTTTCAATCTTGTGATCGGCAAGCGACGCATAACGCTCATAGCACTCGCGCTTGGATGCATTAAGCGCGATGTTCTTGTCATTGTTCTCATCCAGCGGCCATTGCGCCGCAGCGTAAAAAATAGCGGCGATAAAATAATTTTGGCGTGCCGTAACGCTTTCGCCGGCGTCCTCTGCACCACGCGCTTTACTACCGCGCCGCCTTGCCGCTGTTTCAAACGCAGGAGATATGTCGGCGAATTTCTGCACGCGTGTGCGGATAGCGGCGAGATCGGCGTTTGCTTCGGCGCCGCACGAGGCGTTGTAACTCGTAGTGCGTTGTTGATCCCAGTCGATGCCGACTGTACGAATGACGTTGTCGAGCAGCCAGCGCTGCTCTGAGAATCGGCGTGTCATGATCAGTCAGAAATATGGCGTGAATGCAATGTGAGGATGCCTGAAGCGAATGCGTGCGCGCTATTTTGTGGCGAGCACGGTTTTCCATTTCGTGAAATCCGCTTTGATCAGGGCCGCGAATTCCTGCGGCGTTGACGGCGCTGGATTAAGGCCCTGGCTGCGTGCAAGGCGCGCGACCTCCGGATCGCTGAGCGTTTCGCGCAACTGTTTGTTCAGCTTCGCGATGATGGCGGGCGGCGTGCCGGCGGGCGCGAGCAGGCCGAACCAGAATGTGGCGTCGTAGTTTTTGATTCCCGCTTCGTTGAGTGAAGGCACGTCCGGCAGGCTGAGATCGCGATTCAGACTCGTCACGGCGAGTACCCTGGTGCGATTGCGAAGCGTGCCGGCGGTCGTCGAACTCATCAAGCCAAACTGCAATTCTCCCGTCAGTACGGCGGTTAGGATTTCAGCGCCGCCCTTATACGGAACGTGCGTGAACACCGCGCCGGTCATCGACTGCAGCATTTCGCCCGACAGGTGGCCGGCCGAGCCGATGCCTTGCGTGCCGTAGCGGAGCTGGCCGGGTTTATCTCTGGCGACTGCAATCAGTTGCGCGACGGAATTCAGCGGTGAATCGTTGCGCACGACGATCGCATTGCAGAAAGTCAGCGCGAGCCCGATCGGGGTGAATGCGGTTGCGGTGTTGTAGGGCAAATCCTTTTCGAGAATCTGGCTGATCGTGAGAGCCCCGGGGCTAGACCACAACAAGGTATAGCCGTCGGCGGGCGCACGCGCGACGATTTGCGCCGCCACGCTGCCACCGGCGCCGCCGCGGTTTTCGATGACGAAGGTAGCGCCCAGCGCGTCGCTCATACGCGTGGCGATGATGCGCGCGGAACCGTCGGCACTGCCGCCTGCGCTGAAGCCAACGAGCAGCCGCACTGGTTTCACCGGGTAATTTTGTGCGGCGGCGGCGGCGGCTGCCAGCAGCGACAGCGCAGCAACGGCCGAACATCTGA
>JBDSSV010000282.1:0-2678 GCA_039928535.1 Burkholderiales bacterium | reverse complement strand
CCTATCAGATGATTGCAAAAGTCGCGCCCAGCGATGCCAGCGTACTGCTAATCGGAGAAAGCGGCACCGGCAAGGAACTGGCCGCAAATTCGATTCACGATGAAAGCAGCTGTAGCAACGGGCCGTTTGTCGCCATCAATTGCGGCGCCTTCTCCGCCAATCTGATCGAGGCCGAGATGTTCGGCTACGAGCGTGGTGCGTTCACCGGCGCCGTGCGTTCCCATCGCGGCTGTTTCGAGCGCGCGAGCGGCGGCACGCTCTTCCTCGATGAAATCACCGAGATGCCGGTGGAGCTGCAGATCAAACTGTTGCGTGCGCTTGAGACCGGGCGGTTTTACCGCGTCGGCGGCGAACAGGAACTGAGCGTAAACGTGCGCATTATCGCTGCCACCAACCGCGATCCCAATCACGCCGTGACGCAGGGGCTGCTGCGCGAGGACCTGTTGTACAGGCTCGCCGTATTTCCGCTGCCGTTGCCGCCGCTGCGCGCGCGTGAAGCCGATATAGAGCTTCTGGCGCAGCATTTTCTCGACGAACTCAACGCGGCCGCGGGCACGAGCAAGGCCTTTACTGCGATGGCCCGCGAGTTTCTCGCTCACCACGAATGGCCGGGCAATGTGCGCGAGCTCAAAAATGCGGTCCAGCGTGCTTTTATCCTGGCCGACAACGAGATTAATTTCGACCTGACCGGAAACGGTATGCCGCTCACGCCAAAATCGCCGCCCGCTGCCGGGGCGCTACTGCAGTTCGCCGTCGGCACGCCGCTGCAGGCCATCGAGCGCGAAGTCATCGTCGCGACGCTTGAGCATTGCCGCGGACGTAAACGTGAAACCGCTGAATTGCTCGGTGTCAGCCTCAAAACACTCTATAACCGCCTGAATGAATACCGCAGCGGTTACGACGCAAATTGCGCGGCGTAATACTTCGGCCGCCCGCTCGAAGCGACAACGACTGCAGCAGCTTCGCGGGCACCAAGCCCGCGCCAATTGCGATCTTTCCCGCACGGCGGCGCCGGCGCGCTCTGCCGCGGCCGGGGTGACTCTCGCTCACGCTACTCTGCTCGCTTTTTCACGCGGCAGCCCACTCCGGCCTTTGGTGGTCCCTTTTTATTCCGCAATACGGTCTCACACCAATGAGTCTACAATCGTCCGTGTTACATTTTTTCGGTAATTTTTTCCGCTTTGACCATACTGTCATGCGAATGCCGGGCTAGTCCGACAGACGAAAACGGGCATGGCGGTTGCTTATGGATTACGGACGTAATAGTTGTAATGGTTATTCCTGATAAAGTGTTAAATATCCCCTGCTGTGGAGCTTGATTATGACTCGCATATTAGTCGCCGACGACCATCAGATAGTACGGGCGGGACTAAAAAACCTGCTCGCTGACTACAATGAATTTACCGTAGCAGGCGAAGCCGGCTCCGGCACCGACACCATAAAAATGGTGCGCGAAGAGGACTGGGACATCGTGCTGCTCGATATCTCGATGCCCGACATGAACGGCGTTGACACGCTGAAGCAGATCAGGCGCAGCAAGCCGGACTTGCCGGTGTTAATCCTGACGATGCATCCCGAGGACCAGTTCGCAATCAACTTGCTGCGCGCCGGCGCAAATGGCTATGTATGCAAGGAATGCGCACCCGAGCAATTGATCAGCGCGATCCGCACCGTCGTGTCCGGGCGCCGTTACGTCAGCCCCGCTCTCGGCGATCAGTTGGCAGGGGATCTCAGCGGCGATTCGCAGAAAGCCCTGCATACCGAATTGTCCGAACGAGAGTTCCAGGTCTTCTGCAAACTGGCCTCCGGCCAGGCGGTGTCCGAAATCGCCACCGAACTCTTTCTCAGCGTTAAGACGGTCAGCACCTACCGCTCGCGCATCCTCGAGAAAATGAGCATGAAGACCAACGCAAACCTCACCTATTACGCCATCAAGCACGGCTTGATTCAATAATTGCATTGTAGGCACTCCGCCGACGCAAACTTAAGCCGACCACCGATGGCGCCATCGTCACGTCGCTTGGATAATGGCAACTATCGATTCCGCTTTCTAGACTGACCGAAGGCAATGCCCGCACACGTGGACAACTGAGTGCAAAACTCCTGTAAAGTTTACATCGTCGAAGATTCTCCGGTGTTGCGCGAACGCGTTATTGAAAGCCTCGAGGAGAGCGGGAACAGCCATATCGTCGGCTTGGCCGACACGGAAGACGCAGCTGTCACCGGCATCATCCGATCCTCCCCGGATCTCATCGTCCTCGATATTCAGCTGCGGGAAGGCAATGGTCTCAACGTGCTGCGCCGGCTGCGCAGCCTGCAGCTCGGTGTCCGCCCGGTGGTTATAGTGTTGACCAACTACAACTATCCGGAGTTTCGCTGCCGCGCCATGACAGCCGGCACCGATTATTTTTTCGATAAGGCAACGGAACTGCATCGTGTTGCAGAAGTTCTCGGCAGTCTGGGCAACGCCCCTCCCGTGCATTGACCGGCGTTCGCCGGGCGTTCGCTATAAACTTTTTCCCGTTGTTCATGTCCGCCCTGGTGGTAGCCGCACGTTCAAAAAAAACCCGGTACCAGTGGTGACACTGGACCGGGAAGTCGCGGCTGGTGCCGCCAGGGAGGATGCATCACTTGAAGAAGCGACGCACTATGACTAATGCAAATGGCGTGCCTGCTCC
>JBDSSV010000281.1:0-3317 GCA_039928535.1 Burkholderiales bacterium | reverse complement strand
GCCACGCTTTGCGCGCCGACCATTGAATGATTGAGATCCAATAGCGCGGACGCCGGTAAAGCCAGCGCAGAAACGCTCCCGCAACCTTACGGTGGCGGGTGCGATCGAGCGCCAGATGCGCGGTCGCCGCCTGCATACGCGCGATGAAGTCGCCGTCGTCCAGCGCGTCGTAAAGCCGCCCGTTCACGGCAAAACTCAGACCATAGCGATTGCACCGCGGATGACCCGCCGTGACGGCGTTGAAATTGAGCTTGCCGCCGGCCCCGCGCTCGATTTGCAAAGTGACGGCGTCGAGGGAAATGTCACGCTGCTTCTCGTGCACGCCGCGGCCGGTGGCGGCCTGCACCTGAAACGAAGCCGTGCGTACGCGCCCTGCCTGCGCCGCGAAAAATCCGACCAGCTGCGGAATCTCGTCGAAGTTGCCCTCATAAACGGTAGTGTTGAACATCACCGACAGCGGCAATCCCCGTACACGGTCGAGATAGGCAAGACGCAGGGCATTGAGCTCCATTTCGTTACGATAGCCTTTGATGCCCTGTGTGGTATCGACATGAAACGCGACGTCGACGAGTCCCGCATCTGCGAGTTCCGCGAGCAACGCGCGCGTCGCCCTGCGGCCATTGGTCATCAGGGTCGGCCGCAACCCCGACTCGCGCACGCGACGCACGATCGCGATCAACTCATCGCGTTTTCTCAGCGTGGGGTCACCGCCCGTGATCTGAACGTCCGTGTCCGCGCCGTAGTAGTGCACTATGAGATCGATGCGGCGGAACACTTCTTCAAGCGGAATGTCCTTTACCGCTTCGGATTCTTCCGACAAATAGCACAACGTACAATCGAGATTGCAGCGCTGCGTGATTTCAAGCGCCACGCAACCTATCGGCCAGCGCCTGCCCATCTGCTGATTGCCGGTCCAACAGCCGGCGGCGCGCATGGCATCCCGCGCGAGCTCCAGCGGCCGCTGACCCGGCGCGGGTAACTCATGCGGTTTCCACGCAGCGATTTCCAGTGCACTCATGCGCTGCATCAGATATCGCCTTGTTCAAGCATGGCCAGGCGCCATGCCCGGCACTCCATCACATCAGAGAATTTCACTTCTTCGACAGAAAATTCACCACGGCCAGCGCATCGGCAGCCGTGAAGCGGCCGATCGGTCCGGTGCTGTACACCGCCGACGCCACAACGCCATCGGGCCTGAGGATGAAACCAGTTGCGTGCAAAAATTTCTTGTCCGGTTCGTAGTAGGCGCCCGTTATAGCGCTGACTTGCTCGGCAACGAGCCCGAAACCGACGGGATACGACAGTTTCAAGTCCGTGACCGAGGTTCTGGCGTTGTCTTCGGTATCGACCGACGCCGCGAGTATGTGCGCGTTCACGGCACGAAATTCACCGGCTTTGCTCTCAAAGTCAGCCAACTGCTGACGGCAATATCTTCACCAGTGGCCACGATACAAGAGCAGCACCGACCAGCTTCCGGCCAGCGCCGCCGTGACAGTGGTCGGCGGCTTATCGAGTATTTGCAGCGGGAAATCGGGAAAGACATTTCCCGCGTCTAATTTGCGTGTCAGGCTTTGCGCCATGATTTTCTCCTTGAGAAGCAATAAAACTGATTTAAATGCAACCGACTGCGCACCTCGGTGCGAGTCGCCACAGGCGTCCGCGCGATTCTCATGCGGCGGGTGTTGCCAGGTCGCTTCATGCGAATTCCTGCCCGGCCGCCATTTGCAATAGCGACACCCACTCTTACCGGCGGATACATATCACGCTATACCGTATTCGCCCAACATTGCGCAATAGCGATGGCCTGACCCTCTGTGCTTAGTCGCGCGGCCGCAGCCGCACTTACATGAGCATTGTCAAACTGGCTGGCCACCGCGTTCATTTCACCAGCCGCGTGTCCGGATATGCCGAGTACCAGCCGAACCAGAACGCGCGATGCGCGGGTAAGCGCTTGAGTGCCGCGCCGCCTGGCCCGTCGAGCTGCGACTCGGTAACCTTCCAGTCGCGGCCGGCCCGGTCGCGCGCCGTATCGTCCCCGTTCCAGCTCGCAAATACAATGTCGCGTGCAGCGTAGACCCGATTGGCGCCGCTGGCGTCGGTGAGCACGACGAATTTCCTGCGGCCGATCGCATCGTGATAAACGCGGTTGGCGCCAAGAAAGTCGCTCGCAATCGCAAGCTGCTCGTCCGGCGATTCGGCAAACCGCAGCGCCAGCACTTCCGCCTTGTTCGCCAGGCGCGAGTCGAGCTTGGGCACGTTGAACATCAACCGGTCGGTGGCGAAGTATTCCTGGTAGGCAACGCCTTCACCGTAGTCACGCTGGTACCCGGTGTCGAGCGACAGCACCAAAGTCTGCGGATGGCGTTTTTTCCACTCCTTCCAGGTGGTGGTGACGACATGGAGTGGCGGCAGCTCGATGCCCTTGCCCACCAGCGGTCCCACCACCGGCGTACCGGTCAGCGTAGACCACAGGGATTTCGTGGCGTGATCGTACATCAATTTATTCGAGCGGTAGAGAAAGCCGCTGGTGCCAAGTTCGTAGTGCACGCCGCCGACCGTGGTGTCGTACAAAATCATCGACCCGCATAACGTGCAATAGACACCGTTCAATTGGCGTCCCGCAATGGTGTCCCTGAACATTTCGTGCCAGGCGAGAATGCGCTTGGCATAGGCGCGCACGTCGCCGTCGATGGCAACACCGAAAACGAGGTTATCGTCCTGCAGGTAGGTCGCCTCGCGCGCTGTAATCATCTTCGGATTAACGAGCGGCGGAATGCCGTCTCGCCGCACGCCGCCCCAGCGGATCTCGTCGAGCCGGATGGCGGCCCGCGGACGCTGGTCGAAATATTCGCGAAAGCGCGGATCGATCGGCGCATAGATCGCCGCCTTGAACTCCGCGTAGTCCGGATGCGTGCCGGTTTCAATCGACCACAACCATTCGTACATGCGGTTGATGTCACCATCGAATCGCACGCCGGACGCTTTTTCGAGCTGTGCGATAACGCCGGCTTGCACGCGGCGGCTGGGCAGAAATCCCACCATCTCGAGCAGCATGCCTGCGTAAGCGTTCTGCCAATTGTCGCCGATGCGCTTGAGCGCGGTCTGCGCCCCGGCTTCATCCTCGCCAGCTAATGCATGGAACACGGCGAGGGGAATGGCCGCCTTGATAGGCACGGCTTGCCGCGGCACCTTGCCTTCCGCTTGGTCGGCGCCGCGCGCGGCAGGCGGATCGCCCGCGAGGACGATTGCGGCGAGCGCGACAGGAAACACGCCGCGCCCGAAGCGCATCGCCAGCCGGAACAATTGTCCGACATTGC
>JBDSSV010000280.1:0-2802 GCA_039928535.1 Burkholderiales bacterium | reverse complement strand
CGCGCGGATCTCGCTTACTCGACGTGGCTCGAGCCGGGCGACCTGCAGATCATCAACAGCCAGGTCACGCTGCATTCGCGCACGGAGTTCGTCGACCACGACGAGCCGGCACACAAACGGTTGATGTTCCGCTTGTGGCTCGCGCCGCCCGACAGTGCGCGGTTGCCGGAGAGTTGGCGGGATCTCTATCGCAGCATCGAGCCGGGCACGGTGCGCGGCGGCATTCGCGGCATCGCTTACGACGAAGAGCGCAGGCGTTGGGAAGAACGCCAGGCGCGCGCAATCGGAATGAAAATCTTCTGAGCGGTGCATTGGACGGCGCTGGTTCCACAATAAAACGCGAGAACCCGGGAAGTGAATTTGCGCTCGTGCGCAAGCGCGTGTTCGCCTGTGCACCAAATCGCCTTGATGACGTTCGACCCATCCGCGCGGCCCCATATTTCGGCTTGCTGCCCTCACTTTGGCGGCCGGGTTTCTGCGAAGCAAAACCAACTGAACTTTTATGCGTGGCTGCTGCCTATAAGAAGCTTAAAAAAGATCAACGCAGTATTTCCATTTTTCGCGAGAAGAACAGACGTGGATCTCGTTCGCCTGGAGCCGGCCGGGCTGTATTGCGCAGCGGGTAATTTCTACATCGATCCCTGGCGGCCTGTTGATCGGGCGATCATCACCCACGCCCACAGCGATCATGCGTCCGCAGGCCATCACCATTACCTGGTCTCGGCGGAGGGTGAGCACGTCGCGCGGTGGCGTCTGGGCATGGCGGCCCACATCGAGACGCTCGCGTACGGTGAGACCACGTCGATCAATGGCGTGCGGGTTTCGCTGCATCCGGCGGGGCACATACTCGGGTCGGCGCAAGTACGGCTTGAACACGGCGGCGAGACGTGGGTCGTTTCCGGCGACTATAAGACGCAGCCGGATCCGACGTGCTCACCGTTCGAGCCGGTGCGCTGCGACGTCTTCATTACCGAATCGACCTTCGGGCTGCCGATCTACCGCTGGCGCGATCCGCGTGAAGTCTTCGGTGAGGTGAGCGACTGGTGGCGCGCCAATCGCGAGGCCGGCCGCGCCACTGTCGTCTACGCCTATTCGCTGGGTAAAGCGCAGCGCGTGATGATGGGAGTCGACGCTTCGATCGGGCCGATCTATACCCATGGGGCGGTCGAGGGACTGAATACAGCGTATCGCGCCAGTGGTGTCGCGCTCCCGGCGACGAAGCGCGTATCCGAGCTGGAGCGCGGTCACGACTTTCGCGGTGCGCTCATCGTCGCGCCGCCTTCCGCGCAATCCACGACATGGCTGCGACGATTCGGCGAGTATGCGGACGCATTCGCTTCCGGGTGGATGCAGATTCGCGGCGTGCGGCGCAGACGCGCGGTCGATCGCGGCATCACGCTCTCCGACCACGCCGACTGGCCGGGCCTACTCTCTGCTATCGAGGGCACGGGAGCACAGCGAGTGCTGGTCACGCACGGCTACAGTGAACCGATAGTCCGCTGGCTCAATGAGCGCGGCACCGATGCCGGGACGCTGCGCACCGCGTTCACCGGCGAAGCGAGCGGGGAGGAAGCGGGTAGCGCAGGTGAAACAAGTAGCGTAGAGGCGGGTAAAAAGGAAACCGGCGGCGCAGAGGCGGCTGCGATAGAAGTAGACGCAAACGTTCCCGCCACGGTGCAATGAAGCGCTTCGCCCAACTCTACTTCGAGCTTGACAGCACCAATTCAACGCTCGGCAAAATCGCGGCACTCGAACGCTATTTCAGGGACGCTGCGCCCGCCGACGCTGCATGGGCGGTATATTTTCTGAGCGGCAACAAGCCGCGGCAGGTGGTGCCGTCGCGCAAGCTCTATGCGCTCGCTGCAGAGCTCGCAGGGCTGCCGATATGGCTTATGGACGAATGCTACGAGGCCGTCGGCGATCTTGCTGAAACGGTTGCGCACGTGTTGCCCATAGCGTCGCAGCCTGACGATCTCGCGCTGGTCACCTGGATCGAGGAGCGGCTGCTCCCGCTCGCGGGCGCCGGCGATGAGGAGCGGATGCAGGCGCTCGCGAAAGCGTGGCGCGAGCTTGATGGCTACGAACGCCTGGTCTGGAACAAGCTCATCACCGGTGAATTTCGTATCGGCGTCGCGCAGCGCAGCGTGACGCGCGCGCTCGCGAATGTCTCGGGCATCGAGCAGGAGGTAATCGCGCACCGCTTGTCCGGTGTATGGCGGCCCTCGCCTGCAAGTTATCTTGCGCTCATATCGCCGCTCGGTGAGCAGGGTGAAGAAAGCCGGCCCTACCCGTTGTTTCTGGCCCACGCGCTTGAGCCCGATCCGGCGGCGACGCTGGGCGATATCGCCGACTGGCAGCTGGAATGGAAGTACGACGGCATGCGCGGCGAGCTCATACGTCGCGGCGCGGGTGTCTACCTGTGGTCGCGCGGCGACGATCTCATCAATGATTCCTTCCCCGAACTGGTGGCGGCGGGCGCAGCGCTGCCCGCCGCCACCGTCATAGACGGCGAAATTGTGGTCTGGCAGGAAGGGAAAGTGGCGCCGTTCAATGCGCTTCAGCAGCGCTTGGGACGCAAGGCGCCGGCAAAATCGTTGCTCGCGCGCTCGCCCGCGGCGCTGATTGCCTACGATCTGCTCGAAGAGAACGGCGTTGACGTGCGAACTCAGCCGCTCGCTGCACGACGTGAGCGGCTCGAAGCGCTGCTCGCCGCGCTGCCGGATGGTTCGCCAATTCGCCTGTCACCGCGCATCGAGGCGCGCACGTGGGATGAAGCGGCGCGCATGCGTGCCTCGAGCCGTC
>JBDSSV010000279.1:0-2523 GCA_039928535.1 Burkholderiales bacterium | reverse complement strand
GAGCGATGCCGAATTGATGCAGTAACGCAAACCGGTCGGCTTGGGCCCGTCTTCGAATACATGACCGAGATGCGCGCCGCAGCGCTTGCATACCGCCTCGGTACGGCGCATAAAAAATCCGTTGTCGTCCTCGGTGCCGACGTTCTCGGCGACCGCCGCCTGCCAGAAGCTCGGCCAGCCGGTGCCGGAATCGAATTTGTGGTCGGATTTGAAGAGCTCGTTATCGCAGCACACGCAGCGATAGACGCCCTTGTCGTGGGTGTCCCAATAGGCGCCCGTGAACGCGCGCTCGGTGCCTTTCTCGCGCGCCACGTGAAACTGGTGGGGCGTCAGCGCTGCTTTCCATTCCTGCTCGGTCTTGACTACTTTATTTGACATTGCCGGCCTCTCTCGTTGATCCTGTCGCCGCCGCCGGTAAAAGGTGCGGCGGTCTACGGTCTTGCGAATTTAGTCGTCCTATTAAGCGCAAATCTTACAAGCAAGCGCGTTTGGACTGTGAAAACGGCGTAAAAGTTCTGCACGGGAAAAACGAATGACTCTAGCTTACTGGATGGTCTTGCTGGCGGCGCTGCTGCCTTATCTCGCGGTGGGGTTCTCCAAGTGGCGACACGGCTATAACAACGGCGCCCCGCGCGTGGGCATCGAACAACTGCCGCCAGCGAAGCAGCGGGCCTATTGGGCGCACCTGAATGCGTTTGAGGCTTTTCCGCCATTCGCGGCAGCGGTCATCATTGCGCATCTCGCGCACGCATCGCAGCCGGTCGTCGACGGGCTGGCGGTGCTGTTCGTCGCTGCGCGCATCGCCCATTTCCTGCTGTATATCGGCAACCTGGCGACCCTGCGTTCCGTCGCATGGACAATCGGTGTGGGGTGCGTGATCGCGCTCTTCGTCGTGTCGGCCTAGACGCCGCGCTCAGCGCGCGCTGTCGACGGTCAGCCGCAGATTGCCTTTCTCGACGTAGATGCGTCCGGGCCGCGGGCGTTTCGCGAGCTCCTTCAGCAGGCGCACGACCGGTTTGTCGAAGTAGTACTCGGTCTGCATCGGACCGGCCGCGCGCATGTCGTCGACCTGTGAGCCCGCGTAGAGATGGCGCAGCAATCTTTCCTCGTCGCTGATGCCGGGATATTTCTTGCGCATCGCTGCCACTGCCGGCGCCAGTGGCTGCGGCGTCAGCGCGATTTTCGGCGAGCCGTTGGCAATGATGCGATCGAGCACGTTGGGCTCGACCGGCGCGAGCGGCTTGCCGTAATAACCTAGCGCGTATTTCTTGACTTCGTCCGGCACCGTTTTATAGCGCTCGCCCTGCATAACGTTCAACACGGCCTGCGTGCCGACCAGCTGCGAAAATGGCGTAACCATCGCCGGCCACCCGAGGTCGGTGAACACGCGCGCGGTCTCCGCCAATACTTCGTTGAACTTGTGCATGAGGCCGGCCTGCTGCAACTGGAATTTCATGTTGGTCAGCATGCCGCCGGGAATCTGGTGTTCGTAGTGAAACTGGTCGTATTCCATCGGCACGCCGAGCGGCAGGTCGTCCTGCTCGGCGACCGCTTTGAAATGCGCGCCGACTTCGTCGATGAGCCGGTCGTCGATGTTGATTGTGTAGCCCATGCTGCGCAGGTTGCGGGCGACGGTCTGCGTCGCCGGCTGCGCCGGGCCGTTGGCGAGCGGGGCGATCGACGTCTGGATCTGCGTGACGCCGAGCCGCACGCCCTCGAGATAGACGAGGGGTGCCAACCCCGTCATGCAATGGCTGTGCAGCTCGAGCGGGACTTTACCGGTAACTTTCAGCATCGCGGGCACCAGCGTGCGAATGCGGTCGGGCGTGAGCAAGCCACCCGGGTCCTTGATCATCATGATGTCGATATCTGCGCGCGCGATCAGCTCCGCGGTCTTTTGCGCGAAGAATTCATCGGTATGCACCGGGCTCTGGCAGAACACTATCGAACCGACCGATTCCATGCCGAGCTCTTTGACTTTGCGCAGGATGCCCACGACGTTGTCGAGATCGGACAGCGCGTCGATCGCGCGCACGCGCCGGATGCCGTTTTTGGCCAGGCATTCGAGCCATAGATAATTCACGTCGTCGGGCTGCACATCGAACGACAGCAGGCTCTTGCTGCGCATCGCCGACTGCATTTTGGTGCGCGTCACGCGCTCGCGCATGAGGCGCAGCCGCTGCCACGGGTCTTCCTTAAGGTAGCGCACGCAGACGTCGAATTGGATCGCGCTCATGAGGTCAATCGCTTCAAAGCCGCAGCGGTCCATCGCGTCCGCGACCGGCAGCATCATTGCGGTGGTCATGCGCGTCGCCCACAGGCACTGGTGCGCGTCGCGCAACGTCGTGTCGATGCCTTTTATTTCGGACATGCGTCTGAATGCTCCGGCTTGATGACGACCAGGACCTGGTCTTGTTCGACCATGGATTCGTTGGCGGCCGGAATTGCGGTAACGGTTCCAGCGATGCCGGCCTTCAGCGTGCTGAAGAGTTTCATCACTTCGAATACGCCGACGGTGTCGTC
>JBDSSV010000278.1:0-6941 GCA_039928535.1 Burkholderiales bacterium | reverse complement strand
GACCTGACATTCGATTGGGAACGCGCGCCCATCCGGCTACCCTTGCAGAATCGGGGGCCGAGTATGGAGTGGCTAGACAACCAAGGCCGAGCGCAACTGCCGCCTACCTGATGCTCAAGCGTAGCGTGAAAGCTCGACATTGTGGATAATTCGATGCTGGCCACGTTTGAGGAGGACGGTAAAATGTTCAAGCTGCGCAGATACTATCGGTTGCTGTCGGTGGTGGTTGGATTGGCACTGTATTCCGCCGCATCTTATGGTCAGGCGCCGGCCCTGCCGAACAAACCGGTGCGTATCGTCGTGCCCAATGCAGCCGCCGGCCCGAATGACTTTGCGGGCCGCATGATCGCGCCCAAATTGAGCGAAGCGCTGGGCCAGAATGTCATCGTGGACAATCGTCCGAGCGCCAATGGCGTGATCGGCGCGGAATACGTTGCGCATGCGGTGGCAGATGGCACCGTTCTCGCCGTGGGCAACTCCGGTACCCACGCGGTCAACGCCACGCTCTACAGGAATCCTACCTACGATCCCGTGCGCGATTTCGCTGCAATCAGCGAAATCATGTTCAGCAGCCTTGTACTGGTTGCAAACCCCAGAGTGCCGGCAAATACAATCAACGAACTTATCGCCGAAGCCAAGCGCGCGCCGGGAAAACTCAATATTGCGGTGGCCGGCGCCACGGGTGAGATCGCGGGCAACATGATCAAGTTGCAGGCGCATATAGAGCTTAACAACGTACCGTACAAGGGCGGCTCACCTGCGGTAGTTGCCGTGGTCGCGGATGAATCGCAACTGCTGCTGACGCTCTATTCAAGCCTCGCCGCGCTGATCGATGCCGGCAAGCTGAAACCGCTCGGCGTGACCGGCTTGCGGCGCAATCCGCTGTTGCCCAACGTGCCGACATTGGCCGAAAGCGGGCTCGACGGCTTCGAGGTCGAATTTTGGGTCGGCATTTTCGCGCCCGCGAAAACCCCCGCCGCGACGGTCCAGGCGCTGGGCCGGGAGATCGTACGCATCGTCAATATGCCCGACGTAAAGGAGCGCTTCGTCAAGTCAGGCTATGAAGTTGTCGCGAGCACGCCGGAGCAATTCGCCGAGCGCGTCCGGCGCGACACCGAGAAGTATCGCAAGATTATTCTCGAAACCGGGATACAGCAGCTGAATTAACTGCACCACGGCTTGAAGACTGCGAAACCAAGTCCAGGCTCCAAGAAAATCCGACGTTGGTTGTCAGATCAACTCTCGATTACGACATTTTATTTGCGCTCGCGGACCTTCAGACGGTTCTCGACCCGCTTGACGCCCTTCGCGCGGCCGGCCAGTTTGGCGGCATGTTCGGACTGCTCGAGCGTATCGACTTCGCCGCTTAGCTTGACCACCGCGGCCACAGTATCCACGTGAATTTCGGCTGACTTGAGATCTTTCGCCCTCAGCGCCGCCAGCTTAACCTTGCTCGTGATCGCACTGTCACTGATATAGACGCCGGCACTGCGGCGTGCGCGGGTGGCTTTGAGCTTGAGATATTCGTCTTCGCTCAGTTTGCCGTCGCGATTTTCATCGTACAAAGCGAACTGCTGAGCAGCCGCTTTGTCCATCCGCGCTTCCGCGTACGAAAGAAATCCATCCTTGTTGGTATCGAGTCGGGCGAAATGCGGGTTCCTATTGCTCGCCTCGGCAGCCTGCGCGCAAAATTCTCCATTGAACGTCAATAGCAGCAGCGCTATGGCGCATCGAACGATGTTTTGCATACCACCTCCCCTGCCTGCTGAATTGCGCCAACTGCCAACTGCGTTCTGGCTTCTGCGAACTGATAGCTCAGCCCACCCAGACGCGCGCGTTGCGGAACATGCGCAGCCACGGCCCGTCTTCGCCCCAGCTGCCTTGCTGCCACGAGTTCTGCACGGTGCGGAATACGCGCTCTGGATGCGGCATCAACACCGTGAAGCGGCCGTCCGCGGTGGTCAAGCCGGTAATCCCGCCCGGCGATCCGTTCGGATTGTACGGATAAATTTCGCTGGCGGCGCCGCGATTGTCGACGAAGCGCAGCGCCACGACAGCTTTGGCTCGCTGCGCGCTATCGGCGAATTCGGCATAGCCCTCGCCATGCGCGACGGCAATCGGCAAGCGGCTGCCCGCCATCCCGGCGAAAAACAGCGACGGCGACGGCAGCACTTCGACCATCGCGAAGCGCGCCTCGAACTGCTCGGACTTGTTGCGCACGAAATGCGGCCACGCCGCCGTGCCGGGAATAATCTCGTGCAGATTGCTCATCATCTGGCAGCCGTTGCAGATACCCAGCGCAAAACTGTCGCCGCGCGCGAAGAACGCCGCGAAGTCATCGCGCGCGCGCTGGTTGAAGAGTATCGATTTCGCCCAGCCTTCGCCGGCACCCAGCACGTCGCCGTACGAAAACCCGCCGCACGCAGCAAAACCCTTGAACGATGTCAGCGTGACGCGGCCCGCGATGATATCGCTCATATGCACGTCGGCAGCATCGAAGCCCGCGCGGTCGAACGCGGCTGCCATCTCGATCTGGCCGTTGACGCCCTGTTCGCGGAGTATCGCGACGCGCGGCCGCGCGCCGCCGATCAGCGGCGCGGCAATGTCGGCGGCCGGGTCAAACGTGAGATGCGGCGACAGGCCGGGATCACCCTCGTCCAGAATACGGGCGTATTCTTCGCGCGCGCAGTCCGGATTGTCGCGCAGACTCTGCATGCGGAAAGTCGTTTCGGACCATGCGCGATGCAGGTCCACGCGGCTCGCGCTGTAGACCTCCGCGCCTGCGGCCGCCACCGTAATGCGGTCGCCCGCCACCGGTCTGCCAATTTCCAAAAATGCATCGCCGAGTCCGGCGCGCGCAAAGGCATCGCGCACCGCGCCGAGATCGGCCTCGCGAATCTGCAACACCGCGCCCAGCTCTTCGTTGAAGAGCTCGCTGATTGCATCGCCCCGTCGCAGCGTGATAGCGAGCCCGACACGCGATGCAAACGCCATTTCACACAGTGTGACGAACAAGCCGCCGTCAGAGCGGTCGTGATACGCGAGGATGCGCCCCTCGCCGTTCAGTTTCTGGATGGTCTCGAACCACCGCACCAGACGGTCAGGCGCATCGAGATCGGGCGCCACGTTGCCGACATGTCCGTAGACCTGCGCCAGCGCCGAACCGCCGAGACGGTTTTTGCCTGCGCCAAGATCGAGCAGCACGAGTACTGACGCCCCGCTGCCCATACGCAGTTGCGGCGTGAGAGTCTTGCGCGCGTCGGTCACCGGCGCGAACGCGGAAACGATCAACGACAGCGGCGCGGTCACTTCTTTTTGTGCGCCGCCTTCGTTCCAGGTGGTTTTCATCGACATCGAGTCTTTGCCGACCGGAATACTGATGCCGAGCGCGGGACACAGCTCCATGCCGACCGCGCGCACGGTCTCGTACAACGCGGCGTCTTCACCGGGATGACCGGCGGCCGCCATCCAGTTCGCCGAGAGCTTGATATCGCCGATGGTGCCGATGGCAGCTGCCGCGATATTGGTGATCGCCTCGCCGACCGCCATGCGGCCGGACGCGGCGGGGTCGACCAGCGCAAGCTGAGTGCGCTCGCCTATCGCCATCGCTTCGCCGCGGTGTTCGTGGAACCCGGCCAGCGTAACCGCGACGTCGGCAACCGGTACCTGCCACGGCCCCACCATCTGGTCGCGCGCCGTCATGCCGCCAACAGTACGATCGCCGATTGAAATCAGGAACGTCTTATCGGCGACCGCGGGCAGGCGCAGTATGCGCATGCATGCTTCGCGTAAATCAATCTTCGAAGTCTCGAACGCGGCAGCGGGCGCGGCACGATGTGCAACGTCGCGCAGCATTTTCGGCGGCTTGCCCAACAGCACGGCAAGCTCCATGTCGACCGGCGCATTGTTAAACGCGGGATCTGCGACGACCAGCCTGCCGTCGGCGCTCGCGGTGCCGACTATCGCATAAGGACAACGCTCGCGCGCGCAGATCGCCTTGAAACGGTCGACGTGCGCTGCCGCAATGGCGAGCACGTAGCGTTCCTGCGCTTCATTGCACCAGATCTGCACGGGCGACATGCCTGGCTCTTCGCTCAGGATCTGCCGCATGTCCAGACGGCCCCCGCAGTGCGCGCCATGCACGAGTTCGGGCAGCGCGTTCGACAGCCCGCCGGCGCCGACGTCGTGGATGGACAGTATCGGGTTGTCCGGGCCCAGCGCCCAGCAGCGGTCGATTACCTCCTGCGCGCGCCGCTGTATCTCGGCATTGCCGCGCTGGACCGACGCGAAATCAAGATTTTCGGTGTTGGCGCCGGTCTGCATGCTGGATGCAGCGCCCCCGCCAAGGCCGATCAGCATGCCCGGCCCGCCGAGCTGAATCAGCAGCGCACCCGCGGAAAATTCACACTTGTGCGAATGTTGAGCGGCGATATTGCCGAGGCCGCCCGCCAGCATTATCGGCTTGTGATAGCCGCGCATTTCGCCGGCGACTTCGAGCTCAAACGTGCGAAAGTATCCGCACAGATTTGGGCGGCCGAATTCATTGTTGAACGCGGCGCCGCCGAGCGGGCCGTCCAGCATGATTTGCAGCGCCGACGAGATACGCGCCGGGCGGCCATAGTTGCTGCACTCCCACGGCTGAACGAAATGCGGAATGCGCAGGTTCGACACGGTAAAGCCGGTCAGGCCCGCTTTGGGTTTCGCGCCGCGCCCGGTCGCGCCTTCGTCGCGGATCTCACCACCCGCGCCGGTCGCAGCGCCGGGAAACGGCGAGATCGCCGTCGGGTGGTTGTGCGTCTCCACTTTCATCAGGATGTGAGCGTCATCCTCGGTATAGCGATAAGCACCGTCGGCGGCCGGAAAGAACCGGCGCACGCGCGCACCTTCGATGATCGACGAGTTGTCGGAATAGGCGACGACCGTACCGCGCGGATGCTGCTCATGCGTGTTGCGTATCATCGAAAACAGCGACTTCGTCTGCGGCGCGCCGTCGATCACCCAGTCGGCGTTGAATATTTTGTGGCGGCAATGCTCGGAGTTGGCCTGCGCGAACATCATCAACTCGACGTCGGTCGGATTGCGGCCGATGCGCGAGAAATTCGCAAAAAGATAGTCGACTTCGTCCGGCGACAGCGCGAGGCCCATGTCGCCGTTGGCCGCCTGCAATACGGCGATGCCGCCGTGCAGAATATCAATGACTTTGTACGGCTGCGGCTCGTAGTGCTGAAACAGGTGCGCGGCCTGCGCCAGCGAATCGAGCACCGCATCGGTCATGCGGTCGTGTATCAACGGCAGCAACGCAGCGGTTTCGCTTGCCGACAGCCCGCTGCCATCGGCCTTGACCGCATAGTACGCGATGCCGCGCTCGATGCGCTCGACGGCAGTGAGCCCGCATTGGCGCGCGATGTCGGAAGCTTTCGACGACCACGGCGATATAGTGCCGGGCCGCGGCACGATCAGGAACAGCTGCCCCGCTTCCGGCGCGGGCTGCGCCGCCGGGCCGTACGTCAGTATGCGGTCGAGGACTGCACGTTCGCCGTCGATCAGCGTGCGGGTGACGCTGACGAAATGCCAGTATTCGGCGCTGATGCCGGATAGATCTAGGCTGGCCTGCCGCAGAGCGTCGTTGAGCTTGCGAGCACGGAACTCGGAGAGTGCGTTGCGTCCGCGCAGGCTTTGAAGTTGCGGCATGAAAAGCGCGATGTCCGTAAAACAGAATTTTAACCGAAACCACCGGCTGCCGCCGACCCGTTACGTTAAACTGACGCCGATACAATAGGTATCGTCCATGACTTTTCACGCACGCACATCGCTGCCGGTCTATCGCACCGCAGATTTACGTGAGATCGAAGGCGCCGCCGCCGCGGCGCGACCTTCACCGCCTTTGATGGAGCGCGCCGGACTGGCGGCGGCGCAAATCGCGCGCAATGTCGCCGCGGACCGCGGCCAGGGTGTGCTGGTGGTCGCGGGGCCCGGCAACAACGGCGGCGATGCGTTCGTCGTGGCGCGTCATCTTCAGGCCTGGTGGCACAAAGTCGATGTCGTGTTCGCCGGCGATGCTGAGCGCCTGCCGGCGGATGCAAAAGCCGCGCTCGCTGCGTGGCAGGAAAGCGGCGGCAGCATGCAAGCACACTTACCTGCTCAAGGCCACTGGGACCTCGTCATCGACGGGCTGTTCGGTATCGGGCTCAAACGCGAATTGAGCGGAGAGTATGCCGCACTCGTCGGCGCTATCAACCAACTCGGCACGCGCGTGCTGGCGCTCGACGTGCCCAGCGGGCTCGACTCCGACGGCGGCTGCGTGCGCGGCTGCGCCGTACGCGCCGACCATACCGCGACGTTCATCGGCTTGAAAGCGGGTTTGTTGACGGGCGAAGGTCCGGACTACTGCGGTGAAATCCACCTGTGCGGGCTCGATCTGACTCAATCAGCAGGAGCGCACGGCGCAACCATCGGCAGTGATGTCCTGCGTTCGGTGCTGCCCGCGCGGCGTGCGCACAGCCACAAAGGCGACTACGGCAGCCTTGGCATTCTCGGCGGTGCGCCGGGGATGGCGGGCGCTGCCCTCCTCGCCGGCCGCGCCGCGCTGCAGCTTGGCGCCGGCCGCGTTTATATCGGCATGCTCGCCAAGGACAACTCCGGCTACGATCCGCTGCAACCCGAACTGATGCTGCGCCCCGCGCATGAAATCGGCCAACTCGAACATTTGAACTGTTACGCCATAGGACCCGGACTTGGCCAGACGCCCGATGCGCGCCACCTGGTGGCCGACACCCTGCGTCTCGGCAAGCCCACCGTGATTGATGCCGATGCTTTGAATCTGCTCGCCACTGACGGCACATTAAAGCAACTGCTGCTCGAACGTTCCGCGCCTGCCGTGTTGACTCCACATCCCGCGGAAGCCGCCCGCCTGCTGGCGCGCGACACTGCAAGTGTGCAGG
>JBDSSV010000277.1:0-3940 GCA_039928535.1 Burkholderiales bacterium | reverse complement strand
AAACTCATGCCGGCCAAGGTTGCGTTCGGCGCCGACGGGGTGCCCGCCACCGCACTTACAAAGCGTCTTGAGAAAGAAGGCGCATCGGCGCAGCAGCTGGAGCGCAAGACCGAAGGCAATACGGAATACGTTTTCCTGAACCAGACAATTGCCGGCGCCACGCTGGCGGCGGGATTGCAATCCGTGCTCGACGACGCCATCGCGAAACTGCCTATCGCCAAGGTTATGGGCTATCAACTGGCCGATGGCGCAACGACCGTGCATTTCGTGCGGCCGGCGCATGGGCTCGTCGCATTGCATGGCACGGACATTGTAGCGGTCAGCGCATTGGGGCTTAAAGCGGGCCGTCTCACTCACGGCCACCGCTTTCAGGGCGTCAAAGACATTTCGGTTGCGACCGCGGATGCGTACGAAGAGGCCCTTGCGGCGCACGGCAGCGTTATCGCCTCGTTCGATGAGCGGCATGCCGATATTGCACGCCAGCTTGCCGAGCACGCGGGCAAGCTGAAGGCATCGCTCGGTGCTGACGCTGAATACGCGCCATTGCTGGAAGAAGTCACTGCGCTGGTCGAGCACCCGACAGTCTATGTCGGCGAATTCGATGCCGAATTCCTGGCGGTGCCCGCCGAATGCCTGGTCCTCACCATGCGGCAGAACCAGAAGTACTTTCCGCTGTTCGACAGCGCCGGCAAGCTCATCAACAAGTTCCTAATCGTCAGCAATATGCGGCTGGCAGACCCGAAAAACATAGTCGAAGGCAATCAGCGCGTGGTACGCCCGCGCCTTGCCGATGCGCGTTTTTTCTTCGAGACGGACAAAAAGACCCGACTCGCAGACCGCGTGCCGCAGCTGGCATCGGTCGTCTATCACAACAAGCTGGGCAGCCAGCTCGACCGCGTCAAGCGCGTGCAAAAGCTTGCTGCAGACATCGCGCAGAAAACCGGCGCTGACGCGAAACTCGCAGACCGCGCCGCCATGCTGGCCAAAGCCGACCTGTCGACGAACATGGTCGGCGAGTTTCCGGAATTGCAGGGCATCATGGGGCACTACTACGCGCTGGGCGATGGCGAAGACGCGCACGTGGCCGACGCCATACAGCAGCACTACCGGCCGCGGTTCGCGGGCGATGCGCTGCCCAAAAATGGTATCGCCGTTGCGGTCGCCCTCGCCGACAAGCTGGATGCTCTGGCCGGCATGTTCAGCATCGGACAGCTGCCCACCGGCGACAAAGACCCTTTTGGATTGCGGCGCGCCGCGCTGGGCGTGATCAGAATCCTGGTCGAGAACCAGTTGCCGTTGTCGCTGACGATGCTGATAGACGCGGCCTTCGAACCTTATGCAAGCAAGGCGCTGACCGAGCTGCGCAGTTTCTTCGTTGAGCGCATGCGCAGTTACTTTCTGGAACGCGGCTATACCGCCAACGAGGTCGAGGCGGTTCTCAGCAAGGAACCCGTGGAGATAAGTCCGCTTCCGCAACAACTCGAGGCCGTCCGCGCGTTTGCGGCGTTGCCCGAAGCTGCCAGCCTGGCCGCCGCCAACAAGCGCATCGCGAACATACTGCGGCAAGCGCACAGCAAGGGCGAAGCCCTGCGCGGCGACGCCGACCTATCGGCGCTCAATGATCCGGCCGAGATCGCCCTGTTCGAGGCTCTGCGGGCCGCCCGCCAGGGTGCCGCCCCTTTGTTTGACGCGCGCGATTTCGCCGGGTATCTGAAGACCTTCGCCACCCTGAAAAATCCCGTGGATTCGTTCTTCGATAAAGTGATGGTCATGGTCGATGACAAGCGGCTGCGCGAAAACCGGCTGGCGCTGCTGTCCGATATGCAAAATGCGATGAATCGTTTCGCCGACATTTCCAAGCTCGCCGCATGAAGCTCACGGAAGGACAACTCGCCATATGAAGCTCGTTGTGCTCGACCGCGACGGCGTGATCAATATCGATAGCGCGGAGTTCATCAAGACGCCGGACGAATGGAAGCCGATTCCGGGCAGTCTGGAAGCGATTGCGCGACTGAACCAGGATGGTTATCACGTGGTGGTCGCGACCAATCAGTCCGGCATCGGACGCGGCCTGTTCGAAGTCGCGACATTGAATGCGATCCACGAAAAAATGCACAAGGCGCTGGCGCATGCCGGCGGCCGCATCGACGCGGTGTTCTTCTGCCCGCATGCGCAGGATGCCGGCTGCAATTGCCGCAAGCCGATGCCGGGTATGCTCGAAGACATCGCACATCGCTTCAACACGGAAATGGCGGACGTGCCGTGCATCGGCGATTCATTGCGCGATCTGCAAGCGGCGGTGGCGGTAACCGCGCGGCCGATTCTGGTGCTGACCGGCAAAGGAAAACAAACTGCGGCGGCCGGCGGGTTGCCCGCGGGCACGAAGACGTTCGCCGACCTCGACGAGGCGGTAAGGGCCCTGGTGCAATGAGCGTCGTCTTGCGCTCGTGCCTGTTTGCTGCATTTCAGATCTTCATCACACCGCCCTTCGCGTTCATCGCGCTACTGACGTTTCCCTTCGACCCGATCACGCGCACCCGCATCATCGGAAACTGGACGCGGCTTGTCCTGTGGGCGGTCGAATTCATATGCGGCATTCGTTATCGGGTAGTGGGCGCCGAGAACATCCCCACCGCGCCATGCGTGGTGCTGTCCAAGCATCAGTCGGCGTGGGAAACACTCGCTTTTCAGGTGATTCTTCCGCCCCAGGTCTATGTGATCAAGCGTGAATTATTGTGGATCCCCTTCTTCGGCTGGGGACTCGCCATGACTTCGCCGGTGGCGATCAACCGCAAAGCCGGCATGCGCGCATTGAAGCAGATGTTGTCCCAGGGCAAAGACCGCCTGCGGCATGGCTTCTGGATCATCGTCTTTCCCGAGGGCACGCGCATCGCCCCCGGCCAGCGCGGCGTTTATCAGACGGGCGGCGCCGCGATTGCCGTGCATGCGGGCGCACCCGTAGTGCCGGTCGCGCACAACGCCGGGACCTTCTGGCGGCGCGACGCGTTTCTCAAATATCCGGGGACGATCACCGTCAGCATCGGTAAAGCGATCGACAGTCGCGGCAGGAAGGCCGACATGATCACGCGCGAAGCCGAAACCTGGATAGAAGCGGAAATGCTCCGCCTGGAAAATGGCCGCGCGTAGGTTTTCGCTATTCGACCTCGTTCGCGGCGACGCACCACCTGCAGCCGCCAGCCGGCAGCGGTTCATGCTCGATGCCGGTGAAATCGAATACATGCTAAAACGCAGCCGGCGGCGCGGCAGCATCACGTTGACCGTAGACGAGAACGGGTTGCGCGTCGGCGCGCCGTGGCGCGCCTCTCAAGCACGCATAGACGCCCTGCTGAGCGCGCACGCGCAATGGGTCGCGCGCAAGCTGGCCGAATGGCAGGCGCGCAGGGCGCCGCCACTCGCATGGCAATCGGGCGCTACCGTGATGGCGTTGGGTGAGCCTCTGAGATTGACGGTCGCTGCCGCCGGGGCGGCCACCTATAGCGACGGGCGCCGCCTGCTCGTGGGTACCGGCGCTGACGACCCCGAGTTGCTCGCCGGTGCAGTCATTGCCTGGTTGCGCAGTACTGCGCAGGGCTGGTTCGAGGAACGCTCCGGGCATTTTGCGCGCGAGCTCAAGGTGCGCGTGCCGACGATACATCTATCCAATGCCCGCACGCGGTGGGGCACCTGCCACGCCGATGGCCGTATCCGGCTCAACTGGCGCCTGATCCAGGCGCCGCCGGCACTGATCGATTACGTCGTGGTTCACGAGGTCGCACATCTGCGGGAGCCGAATCATTCGCCGCGTTTCTGGAGCCGCGTCGAAAGTATTCTGCCGGACTACAAGGAGCGGCGGCTGGCGTTGCGGCGCGATGGCCATCGCTACCTTCTGGCGTGAGCCGGAGGCGCCGGTCACTGTGCTAATATTCCAACGCGTATTCCG
>JBDSSV010000276.1:0-12766 GCA_039928535.1 Burkholderiales bacterium | reverse complement strand
CTTTTGAATTTTGCCGGAAATCTGTTTCGATAGCCCCTTGACCTGCTGGCTGTCGCTGCCCACGATTTTGCCGGCTTTTTCCTGCACTTTGCCGGCGATGTCTTTTGCCGTGCCCTTGACCTGGTTCTTGTTCATGTTTCGTTGCTCCTGTGTTGTGTGCGCCACGCCTGACGCGATTTATAAGGTATGACCCGGCCTTCGCCGCGGTCGCAGGAGGAAATAGCACCCACCTGCTGCAACATCCTAACCACGGCAAGCGCGAGCATCTGTGCGGTCGCGCACGTCACTGCACGTTTTTCAGCGGGTCGCACCGAGCGTGCGCGGGTTGGTGTGTCCGGGGAATGGGTGCAAAATACGTTGCATGATATGAGCCGCCATTCAGGTCCTGATTCGAGTCCCATTGCGGGGGAGCCGTTGATGCAACTGCAGCATTCGAAATTTTGCGCCTGCTGTATGGTCGCGTGCCTGGCCGCGGGTCCGGCGGGTGCGCAAAAAATAGCCGCGACCGCATATCCTGACAAGCCGGTGCGCATCGTCGTCGGTTACCCGCCCGGCGGCTCGTCCGATTTTTCGGCGCGGCTGCTGGCGAACCGTCTGGCGACCCCGCTTGGACAAAGCATAGTCGTCGACAACCGCGGCGGCGCGGCCGGCAACATCGCGAACGAAATTGTCGTCAAGTCGGCGCCGGACGGATACACGCTGCTCGTCACCGCCGAGGCGTCGATCACGATCAACGCGAGCGTTTACGTAAATCTGCCGTTTGTCGCCGCGCGCGACATGACTGCGATCACGCAAATTATCAAGTATGCGAACGTCGTGGTGGTGCATCCCTCACTGCCGGTCAGTTCGGTGAAGGAACTGATCGCCTACGCGAAATCACAGCCCGGAAAATTGAGCTATTCGCATCCCGGCACGGGCACCGCGCAGCAGCTCGCCGTCGAGCTCTTCAAGATGACCGTCGGCGTCGACATCACGAGCGTGCCCTACAAGGGCGGCGGGCCGGCGATGATCAGTCTTGTCGGCAATGAAACGCAGCTCTCGTTTGCGACGCCGCCGTCGGCGATCCCGCAGGTCAAGGCCGGCCGCCTCAGAGCGATTGCCGTCACGAGCGACAAGCGCTCGGCGGCAATGCCCGAACTGCCGACGGTCAGCGAGGCGGGATTGCCCGGCTTTAATGTCGAAGGGTGGGTCGGGCTGTTCGCGCCGGCCAAGACGCCGGCGTCGGTCATCGACCGGCTTTATGCGGAGTCCGCGAAAATCCTGCGCACGGCGGAGGCAAAAGAGCTCGCCCTAGGCGTCGGCTCCGAGCCTGTAGGCAACACGCCGCAGGAAGCCAACCGCATTGTGCGCGAGGAAACGGCGATGTGGGCGAAGGTCGTAAAAACGACCGGCGTCAGGGTCGAATAGCCGCGTGGTCAGAAAACGAGCCTATACACTCGCGCCGCGGTGTCGTGGTACAGCGCTGCTTTCTCGGTCGGCGACCCGTTCTTCGTGATGCGCTTCAGCGCATTCCACAACACGCTGTAGCTGCAGGTCTGCTTGTCGACCGGAAAATTGCTTTCCATCATGCAGCGCTCGGGACCAAATGCGTCAATGCATGCTTCTACGTATGGGCGCCATGCGGCGGCGAGCTTTTCCGACGTCGGCGGCAAATCGCGCAGGTGGAAATCCCAGTTGCAGTACATCATGCCGAGGCCGCCGATCTTGACGTTCACGTTTGGAAATTGCGCCACGGCGCGGATGTTCGCCTGCCAGACTTTGAAAACCTCCTGCCGATTGCCGTCATGCGGCGGCACGCCGAGCAAGCCGCCGACGTGATTCATGATGACGACGGTATCGGGAAATGCGCGCATGAGGTCCACGAGGTCCGGCAGCTGCGGATGAAACAGCCACGCCTCGAACGACAGCCCGAGCGGCTTGAGGCATGCGAACCCTTGGCGAAAAACCGGATCGAGCGCCTGCTGCTGGGGCACCTGGCGCCGCCCGAATTTGGCCGCGTTGCCCGAATCCCAGGTGAGGCCGTGACGGATGCCGCGGAAACGGCCGTTGCCCGCCGTGATCAGTGCTTCGAGTACGGGTTTCGCTTTGTCGCCTAGCATGAGGTCCGCGTGGCCGACGATGCCCGCGCACAAGCGCGCCTTGCCATAGTGGCCGCTCGCGCTCATAGCGGCGATGCCGTTGACGAACTCGACCTGGCCGACCGGTCGCATGGCGGCCGGGCCGTCGGCGCGGTACATCGTGCCGGCTTCCACGAACACCGTAGCGACGATGTTGTGGCCCGTGTTGACGTCCGCCGCGAGCTCATGAATCAGATAACGGCCGCGCTCTTCGTCGTCCCACACATGGTGATGCGGATCGATGATCGGCAGGTCGGGCTCGAGCGCCGCTTCTTGGTCCTGCTGCGTCCACGCCGTGGCATCGGCGAGCGTGCGAAAGTTATTGCCGCGGAATTCGTAAGGCCGGGTCATTCATTTCTCCGCAAAAACGCAATGAAGGAAGATCTTCCATTATAGGGCGTGACCTTGTCAGGCTAGTCGAAAAGCGGCAGCGGACGGCCACGGGACAGTTTTTGCTGGGCGCAGTCGTATGCTTATCTGCGGCTGCTGCTGCGGGCACGCCGCTATGCGCCATCCTACCCGGTAAAACCCGTGCGTGTCGTCGCATTCGCCGCGGGCGATTCCCCCGACGTAGTTGCGCGCCTTTTCGCCGATCGCGTCATCGAAGCCGCGCCGGCCAGCCGCGATGAGTTCACGCCCTTCGTGCGCGCTGAAATGACGAGCTGGGCGCGGGTGGTCAAGAAAGCCGCCATACCGATGCGATTACCGCGCAAGGCGCGTTGATGCTCGCTGCTGAATTGCGCTTCCGAGTGACGTAAATCACCTTGGCGAGCGCTACGCGCCGGTGTGTCTGCATGGAGCCCCGCGCTTTGTATAATTTTCACCGGCGGCCGCGCCGGTTGCCTTCGGGGCCGCGCGCGACAGCGCTGACGAGGGCGGCCGGATCATCCAGAACATGGCCAAATCGGCATTGTCTATTCCCCTTCCGTTTTCAATGGGGCGGAAAATTTTTTCGGCAAAACCCTCTTGTGTACGTTAACGCACAGATTAGCTTGGACGGACGTGGATAATTGACTCCGGTACCCGCCCATTCTTTTCCTCCCTGAAGATTATCGGCGGGTCCAGGCCCCTGGCAAATTATATTTCCCGGGGGCCTTTTTTTGCGCGCAAGCCTTGGAAAAAATCAACGCGCGCTTAACGACAGGATCGGGGCTTAAAAATGTTCATGACGGGACTGGGTACCGCAACGCCACGGCATCGCTATACCCAGGAGGAATGCTGGCACGCCTTCGAAGCGGCACCGCAATTCGCGGAGCTCGACCGCCGTGCGCGCGCGACCCTGCACGGGGTGCTGTTGCACGAAAACGGGATTCGTACTCGCTCGCTCGCGCTGGATACTCTGAGCGAAGTGTTCGTCGCCGATCCGGATACTCTGCATAGACGGTTCGCCTTGCATGCGCCGGCGCTCGCGCATGATGCCGCCACGCGCGCTTTGCAGCAGGCCGGGCTGCATCCGCGCGAGGTCGACGCAATCGTCATCAGCACTTGCACCGGATATCTGTGCCCGGGACTGACCAGCTACGTCGGAGAAAGCCTTGGGCTCAGGCCGGACGCTTTCGCGCTCGATCTCGTCGGTCAGGGTTGTGGCGCTGCGTTGCCGAATCTGCGTACGGCCGAAGCGCTGTTGCGCGCGGGTGAATGCGAGAAAGTGCTGTCGATTTGCGTCGAAGTGTGCAGCGCCGCGTTTTACATCGACAACGATCCCGGAGTCTTGATCAGTGCCTGTTTGTTTGGTGACGGTGCTGGTGCCGCGGTGCTTGCCGCGACGCCGGCCGCAACCGGCCGTAGCGTTGAATGGAAAGCCGCCGCCTCTCTGCACAATCCGGATGAACGTAACGCCTTGCGCTTCGAACACACGAAGGGCGTGTTGCGCAATGTACTCTCGCCGGAGGTGCCGCAACTGGCGGGAGAACACGCCGCCATGGTGGTGGCAGATGTGCTGCGCCGAAACGGCCTGGCGCGCGGCGATATAAACGCCTGGATAATGCACGCGGGCGGACGTAAAGTCATCGAAGCGCTGCAGCAGCACCTGGAGCTTTCCGCGGCCGACGTAGCCTGGAGCAGCCAGGTGCTGAGTGAGTTCGGCAACATGAGCAGCCCCTCGGTGTACTTCACTTTGCAGGCAGCGCTGGCGGGGGGCGCGCCAGGCGGGTGGTGGTGGATGTCCTCGTTCGGCGCCGGATTCAGCTGCCACGGCGCATTGCTCAAGGTGGCCTAGCAGTGCGATTTCGCAACTTGCTGTAGTGAACTCCCGCATGCATCTCCCGCGCAGAATTGAGACCGAATGGCTGGACGAGCTGCCTGCGGACGACGCGCGCGCCGTGCGCTCGCGCCGCGATCTGCGGCGCGTCAATGCATTGATGCTGAACAGCCATATGGTTGCACGCGAATTACGCCGCATTTTTCACGCCGGGCCACCGCGCAGCATCGCCGAAATCGGCGCGGGGGATGGCAGTTTCATGCAGCAAGTTGCCGCGAAACTTGGGCACGGCTGGCGCACGATCGACGTGGTGCTCGTCGATCAGCAAAGGCTGCTTACGCGCGCCACCGGCGACCGCTTCGCCGCGCTCGGCTGGCGGGCGCACGCCGTCGAGGCCGACGTATTCGCGTGGCTCGCGCAGCCGGCCGACCGCGAGTTCGATGTCGTCGTGGCCAATCTTTTTCTGCATCATTTCGATAACGAGCGACTGATTCAGCTGCTGTCGCTCGTCGCGCAGCGCACGCGCGTGCTGATTGCGTGCGAGCCGCGGCGGTCGGGCGGCGCGCTGCTCGGCAGCCATTTGCTCGGCGTCATTGGCTGCAATGATGTTACCCGGCACGATGCCGTGGCGAGCGTGCATGCGGGTTTCAACGGCCACGAGTTGTCGAATTTGTGGCCGCACGACGGCAAGTGGCGGCGGCAGGAGCGGGCCTATGGTTTGTTCAGCCATTGTTTCGTCGCCGAACGCATGGACAGCGGCGAGCGCGTTGTGCCGGAAAGCCGCCTGTGAAATGGCTGGACGCCATGGTGATAGGCGCGGGACCGGCAGGTGCCGCCGCCGCTGGCCTGCTGGCGCGGGCCGGCTGGTCGGTGGCGATTGTGGAGAAAGCGCCGTTTCCACGGCGCAAGGTGTGTGGCGAATTTATTTCTGCAACGAGCCTGCCGCTGCTGCGCGCGCTGGGCGTCGAGCGCGGCTACGTCGAGCGAGCCGGGCCGCCGGTGCGGCAGGTCGGCTTGTACTGCGGCAAGGCCATGCTTGCTGCCGACATGCCGCGCGCGCCACAAGGCCCTGATACGCTTGGCAGGGCGTTGGGCCGCGAGCATTTTGACGGTCTTCTGCTGCAAGCGGCTGTCGATGCCGGCGCGCAGTTGTGGCAACCCTGGTCACTCACCGCACTGGAAAAAGCGGAGCAGGGTTTTTGCGGCACGCTGCTCGGCAAGGACAGGCGTGAGTCGGCAAGATTGCAGGCGCGCATCGTCGTTGCAGCGCACGGCTCATGGGAACACGGAGCGCTGCCGACGCAGACGCCTGACGCGCCCGCGCGCGCGAGCGATCTGTTTGCATTCAAGGCTCATTTTCTCGGTGCCAGCCTGCCCGCGGGGCTAATGCCGCTGCTCGCATTCGCCGGCGGCTACGGCGGCATGGTGCACGCCGACGGGGGACGTGTGAGCCTGTCGTGCTGCATACGTCGCGATATGCTGGCGCGCAGCCGGCGCAGTTTTCCGCGCGTTAAAGCCGCTGATGCCGTTATCGCGTACATACGCGCGGCCTGCCGCGGAGTGGACGCCGCGCTGACCGGCGCGACGCGCGACGGGGCGTGGCTGTCGGCGGGACCGATCCGGCCCGGCGTCCGCCCATTCCGCGACGACGGAATTTTTGCGGTCGGGAATGCGGCGGGCGAAGCCCACCCGATCGTGGCTGAGGGCATCAGCATGGCGTTGCAGTCCGCATGGCTGTTGTGCGATCAGCTGATCGCGCATCAGGACGAAGTCGTTGCCGGGAGCGGCAAGGAAGCGGTTGCGCACGCCTACGCATCGGCGTGGCGGCGGAATTTTCTGCCGCGAGTGCGCGCGGCGGCGGTATTTGCGCAACTGGCGATGCGGCCGCTGCCGGCGACCATCATCACTGCGGCGTTGCAGCGCGTGCCCGCGCTGCTGACACTCGGCGCAGCGCTGAGCGGAAAAACGCGCGCGTTGAGCGTGACGCAAAGGCCGTGACCGCACTTCACTACTGCGGCGCACCAACATGATGCGCGGGAGCAGTTACGTGCACTGCGAGCTAGCGCAATTTTAATAATTCAGTTGGATTAATTTCTGATCGCAATGATTTTATTGGGATAACTGACTGGCACGTCGGTTGCTAAGTAGTGTCCATGCGAGAAGTCCAATCAACCTGTTGCTACTGCGGCGTGGGTTGCGGCGTGGTGATAGCAACTGACGGCAAGCGCATCACCGAGGTACGCGGCGATCCCGCACATCCGGCCAACTTCGGTCGCCTGTGCACCAAGGGCTCAACCCTGCATTTGACGGCGGATTTGTCGGCACGCGCGCTGTATCCCGAGCTGCGGCGTACACGCACGGCGCCGCGCGAACGCGTCAGCTGGGACGCAGCACTTGATCACGCCGCCGATAAGTTCGCAGCGGTGATCCTCGAACACGGACCGGACAGCGTGGCATTCTATATTTCGGGCCAGTTGCTGACGGAAGACTATTACGTCTTCAACAAGCTCGCGAAAGGCCTGATCGGCACCAACAATGTCGACACGAATTCGCGCTTGTGCATGTCGTCGGCCGTCGCCGGCTACAAGATCACGCTCGGCGCCGACGCGCCGCCCGCATGCTACGAAGACATCGACAGCGCAGAATGCATTTTCATCGCGGGCTCGAACACCGCGTTTGCGCATCCCATCCTGTATCGCCGCATCGAGGACGCGAAGGCGCGTAATCCGGCGCTGAAGATGATAGTCGTCGATCCGCGTCGCACCGATACCGCCGCGGCGGCCGATTTGTTCCTGCCCATCCTGCCCGGTACCGACATCGCCCTGTACAACGCGATGCTGCACGTGATGCTGTGGGAAGGGCTGTGCAATATCGATTACATACGCGCGCACACCGAAGGTTTCGACGGGTTGAAAGAGGCCGTGCGCGAGTACACCCCGGAAGCGGCGGCGGCGATCTGCGGCGTGCCCGCCGGCGATATCGTGCAGGCTGCGAAGTGGTTCGGCGGCGCGCGCGCCACGTTGTCGCTCTACTGCCAGGGCCTCAATCAGTCGTCCCACGGAACGCATAACAACGCCGCGCTGATCAATCTGCACCTCGCGACGGGCCATATCGGCAAACCCGGCGCCGGGCCGTTGTCGCTGACCGGCCAGCCGAATGCGATGGGCGGGCGCGAAGTCGGCGGCATGGCGAACCTGCTGTCCGCGCATCGCGATCTCGCGAATCCTGCGCATCGCGCCGAAATCGCGCAGCTGTGGGGCGTCGACTCGGTGCCGGCGCAGCCCGGCAAGACCGCTGTCGAAATGTTCGCCGCGATACATCGCGGCGACATCAAGGCCGTGTGGATCGCCTGCACGAACCCCGCGCAGTCGATGCCCAATGTAAACGATGTGCGCGCCGCGCTCGAACGCGCCGAATTCGTGGTCGTGCAGGAGGCGTATCGCAACACCGACACTGTACGCTACGCCGATCTCGTGCTGCCGGCGACGACGTGGGGCGAGAAAGAAGGAACGGTGACCAACTCGGAACGGCGCATCACGCGCGTGCGTGCGGCGGTCGCTGCTCCCGGCGAGACGCGTGCCGACTGGCAGATCGCGGCCGACTTTGCGCTGCGGCTGGGGGCGAGACTAGGCAACGCCGGCGCGCCGAGCTTGTTCCCGTACACGGTGCCGGAACAGGTATTCGACGAGCATCGCGCGACCACGCGCGGCCGCGATCTCGACATCGGCGGCATGTCGTACGCGATGCTTGAAACCGCCGGCCCGCAGCAATGGCCGCTGCCGCAAGGTGCGGCAGCCGGCCGCTCGCGTCTCTACGAAGACGGTGTTTTTCCGACGGCCAGCGGCCGTGCGCGCTTCATCGCGGCGAAGCACCAGCCGCCGGCGGAAAAATCGGATGCGCGTTATCCGCTGGCGCTCAATACCGGACGGCTGCGCGACCAGTGGCACGCCATGAGCCGCACCGGCACCGTCGCGCGGCTTTTTAATCATGTGGAAGAGCCATTGCTTTCGATGCACGCGCGCGACATGGAGCGCCGCGGCCTGAAAAACGGCGACATTGTTCGCGTGAAGAGCCGGCGCGGCGAGCTGGCAGTGCGCGTTGAAGCGTCGGACGAAGTACGCGCGGCGCAGGTTTTCATGCCGATGCACTGGGGCAGTCAGTTCATGCGCGGCGCCGGCGTGAACGCGTTGACGGTGCCGGCATTCGATCCGCATTCGAAGCAGCCCGAGCTCAAGCACGCCGCTATCGAAGTCGAGAAACTCGCGCTGCCTCATCGCGTCGTCGCCATGCGCCGTTATTCTGTGGTGCAGGCGGGCGCGGCCCAGGCGTTGCGCGACGCGCTGCATCCACTGCTCGAGCAATTCGACTACGCCACGCTGACGCTCGGCGGGCGCGACGACGTCGTCGTGATGCTGCGCGGCTACGCCGCGGAGCCGATCGCCGAAACCATACTCGCCGGCATCGACCGGCTGCTCGATCTGCAGGACACGCGGCGCACCATGCGCTATGTCGACACCCGGCGGCGCGTGGAGAAGGCTGCACGCATTGAAGACGGCATCGTACAAAGCGTGTGCCTCGCGGGCGAGACCGCCGCGCAGGATTGGCTCAAGAACATGATGATGCAGGGTGCGTCGGCCGACGCCATGCGCTCGTGGATCCTGGCGCCGGTGGCGACGGCGCCGCGCGGCAGCTTCAATCGCGGCGCGATCGTGTGCAACTGCTTCGACGTGTCCGCGGTCGAAATCAATGGCGTGTTGGCGACCGGTGCCGGTCTGGCGCAATTGCAAAGCACGCTCGAATGCGGCACTGAATGCGGCTCGTGTCTGCCCGAGCTGAAGCGCATGGTTAACAGCAGGATCGAGGAGCGGGGAGAGCGCAGCGAGGGGCCGAGGCTCGAGGGCAAGCCAGAGCCAGTTCCCGCACTCGGTTCGCTCCCTCAATCCTTAATCCCCAATCCTCAATCCTGATTTTATGAACTTTGCGCAATACATAAAAGAAATCGGCCGCGGCGCGGACGGCGCCGGCGATCTGTCCGAGCAGGACGCCCAGCAGCTGTTCGGCGCTATGATGGACGGCGGCGTGCCGGAGCTCGAGCTCGGCGCCATACTCATCGCGATGCGCGTCAAGTCCGAATCGCTCACCGAACTGCTCGGTTTCTACAGCGCGGTCAGCGCGCGCCTGTTCCGGCTGCGTGCGCCGGCGGGCAAGTCGAAGCCGGTCGTGTTGCCAAGCTATAACGGCGCGCGCCATCAGCCGAATCTGCTGCCGCTGCTCGCGCTGCTGCTGCAGCGTTTCGGCGTGCCCGTGCTGATACACGGGCCGTTGACGGGCGGTGGACGCATTGCGACCGCCTACATATTGCGCGAACTCGGTGTGATGCCGTGCGGGAGCTTGGTACAGGCGCAGGAAGCGCTGGACGCCGGCGCCATCGCGTTCGTGCCGACGGCGGTCCTCGCGCCGGGGCTGACAGATTTGCTGAGCTTGCGCGCGCGCCTTGGCGTGCGCTCGAGTGCGCACTCGCTCGCCAAGCTCATCGATCCGTTCGAGACCGAAACGCTGCGCATCGTCAGCGTGTCGCATCCGCCGTACCTGGAAATGATGCGCGAATTCCTGCTCGCGACTGGCGCGCATGCGCTGCTGTTGCGCAGCACCGAGGGCGAGCCGTTCGCCAATCCCAAGCGGCGTCCGCGCATCGAATACTTCAAGGACTCGGCCGCGCAGATACTGTTCGAGGCGGAAGCCGGGCCGGTCAAGAGCATACCGACGCTGCCTGCGGCCATCGATGCGGTGACGACAGCAACGTGGATCAAGGGCGCGCTGGTCGGTGAAGCGCCGGTGCCGCTGCCCATAGTGAACCAGCTCGCCTGCTGTCTCTACGCGAGCGGCTACACCACCGACATGAACCAGGCCAAGGCCATAGTGGCTGTCGAGACCGGCAGTCTGGCGGCCGCGTGAAGCACGGCGCGCGATGCAGGCTCAAATGCTCAGGGTAATGATCGTCGACGAAGTGCTCGAACGCGCCGAAGTCCTGCAGACGGCGTTGAAGCGCGCCGGTTATGAAGTCATTGCCTACGTGCCGTCGACTTTCGATCTGCACCGCCAGGTCAGCGCGCGGCAGCCCGACATTGTCATCATCGATACCGATTCGCCCGATCGCGACACGCTCGAAAACCTGATCGTCGTCAGCCGCGACGAGCCGCGCCCTGTGGTGATGTTCACGCACGACGGCGACTCCGCGAAAATCCGCGCCGCGACGCAGGCCGGCGTCAGCGCTTACGTCGTCGACGGCATGTCCGCCGAGCGCATCGGCCCCATCATCGATGCGGCAGTGGCGCGTTTCGAGCAGTTCCAGGCACTGAAACGCGAGTACGATGACATCGAAGAAAAGCTCGCCGATCGCAAGGTGATCGAGCGCGCGAAAGGCTTGCTGATGAAGAGCCGCAATCTGTCGGAGGAAGAGGCCTACCGCGCGCTGCGCAAGCAGGCGATGGAAAGCAATTCACGCCTGGCAGAAGTCGCGCGGCAGCTGGTAGCAGTCTCCGGACTGCTCTCATAACAAACTTCATTTTGATGCATCGAGCAGGCATGGTGCACCGCAACAGTGCGGAAAACTGCTATTTCCGACATCGAGAGTTGAGTCATTTATCATATAAAAATCAGAAGCTTATTCTAGAATGCGAGCAGTGGCATGACGCTTGCTAAAGCTTAGTCATCACGCACTGCGTCCAACGGCGGACGCGAAGCTGAACTGGACAACGGCGTCCATTTTTCGAAGGCAGATGTGCCCGCGGAAAATGGACGCTTTTTTTTGCGAGCGAGTACTGCGATGACGCCACAACAAATAGGACTGGTGCAGGCAACCTGGCAGCAAGTACTACCTATCCGCGAAACCGCGGCAGAACTTTTTTATTCCCGATTGTTCGCGCAGGATCCCGCGCTCAAATCGCTGTTCAAGGGCGACTTGAAAGAGCAGGGCAAAAAGCTCATGTCGATGATCGGCACTGCCGTGATCTCGCTGAACGAATTGAACACGATCGTGCCCGCCGTGCAGGCACTGGGGCGGCGCCATGCCGGCTACGGCGTCAGGCCGCACGATTATTCCACCGTCGGCGCCGCTCTTCTCTGGACGCTGGAGCAAGAGCTGGGTACGGCCTGCACCGCGGAGGTCAAGCAGGCGTGGACGGATGTCTACGGCGTATTGGCCACGACGATGCGACAGGCGGCCGAAGCCGGCTGACCAAACGATCATTTAACCGGGAGTTCACCATGAGCGACGAGATTAAAAATGACAATACAGGCAACGGGCAGATCGAAAGCGACACGCGTCGCGATTTCCTGCGCCGCGGCAGCGCGCTCACCGGCGCGGCCATCATGAGCCTGGTGCCCGACGCGGTGCGCCACGGCGCATGGGCCGCAGGCTCGGATGCGCCGGAAAAAACCGAACTGAAGATAGGCTTCATCCCGCTTACGGACTGTGCGTCGGTGGTTATGGCCTCGGTGATGGAGTTCGACAAGAAATACGGCATCAAGATCGTGCCGAGCAAAGAGTCTTCGTGGGCGTCGGTCCGCGACAAGCTCGTCAACGGCGAACTTGACGCTGCGCACGTGCTTTACGGGCTGGTCTATGGAGTGCAGGTCGGCATCGGCGGTCCCAAGAAGGACATGTCGGTGCTGATGGCGATCAACAACAACGGCCAGGCCATTACTATCTCCAAAAAGCTCAACGAAAAAGGCGTCAAGGACGGAGCGTCGCTGAAAGCGCTGATGGAAAAAGAGAAACGCGAATACACGTTCGCGCAGACCTTTCCGACCGGCACGCACGCGATGTGGCTCTACTACTGGCTGGCCGCCAATGGTATCAACCCTTTTGCCGACGCCAAAACCATCACCGTGCCGCCGCCGCAGATGGTCGCCAATATGCGCGTGGGCAACATGGACGGTTGCTGTGTCGGCGAGCCGTGGAACAACCGTGCGATCGTCGACGGCGTCGGCTTTACGGTCGAAACTTCGCAGGGCATCTGGAAGGACCACCCGGAGAAGGTGCTCGGCACGACAGCCGAATGGGTGAAGAAATATCCGAACACCGCGCGCGCGATGACTGCGGCGGTTCTGGAGGCGGGCCGCTGGATCGACGCTTCATTGTCGAATCGCCAGAAAACGGCACAGACGATCGCGGACAAGTCCTACGTCAACACGGACACCGACGTCATTCTAGCGCGCATGCTGGGGCGCTATGAGAACGGCATCGGTCGCAAGTGGGACGATCCCGACTATATGAAGTTTCACCGCGATGGTGCCGTCAATTACCCTTATCTGTCCGACGGCATGTGGTTTCTCACTCAGCACCGGCGCTGGGGATTGCTCAAGGAAGATCCGGACTATCTGGCCATCGCCAAGCAGGTCAACCGCATCGACGTCTATAAGCAGGCTGCGGCAGCCGCTAAAGTCT
>JBDSSV010000275.1:0-5554 GCA_039928535.1 Burkholderiales bacterium | reverse complement strand
GAGTTCGGCAATCACGCCGGACGGGATCAGGCCGCCGGTTTTGACGTTGAGAGCAACCGCCTGCGCTGGCTCCACACCGTCGTCATAGACGTTGTCGTTGATCAACTGCAGCCAGCCGCCGAACGGGTTGGTCGGATTATTCAACGAGGTCGGCGCAGTATCCGCGGTAACGCCGGAATAGGAGCCAGTGATAAAACCCGATTTCGAAAGTTGATTCCAAGTGACCCATACTTCGTTGGCATCGATAATGCCGTTACCACAGGTAGCACTGGCTATCCCGCAACCCCCGGGGGCGCCAGGGATCGCCGCATTCGCCGGTGCCGTAAGCATGTCGCCGGGTAGCGTACGGAACCGGTCCTGGAAACCCAGGTAGGCGATCTTGACGCCATCCAACTGCGAGGCAAGGTTACGTACGCGCGCCGCGGTAATCAGTTCCTGACCCTTGAGCACCCCGCCGAGCAAAAGGCCGATGATAACCAGCACGATTGCGATCTCGATCAAGGTGAATCCCTGTTGTCTGCGCATGGTGTTTAATCCCATTTGTCTATGGACCGGTGGTCCAAGTGTGGTGAAATGCGCAAATCCCGTACCAGGGCAGGTGGCTTTTCTTCGATTTGCAATTTTAAGCGTCTTCCAAAACGTTAGCGGTTGCGCATTTCGGAGTCTGGCAGGAAATAAATCCGTTAACATATTAATAATTAATGAAAAATTTATAATGGCATTATCCTGAAGACATGCGGTAGCCACTGCGAGCTACGGAAATTCAACGCGCTTTTCAAACTCACTTCGTCCGAAGTTGTTCAATTTTTCGACGTCGGTGACGAGTTCTCGCCTTTTTTCTGCAGCAAATCCAGCCGCCCTAGAAGGAAGCGCATTTCGTATTCGTCGTTGATTTGACCGCTCCCCAGCAGCGCGCCGATCACGATCTTGGCACTCTCGATCTCGCCCATATCCTCGAGCAGAATAATGTGAATTTGCCGCGCCCATGCCGGCGCTGCCGGCGCGAGTTGCGCGATCTCGCGCGCGTACTCGAGCGCGAGCGGCAGATCCTTCAGCCGGTGTTTGCACGCGAGCGCAGCGTTCGCCAACCAGCGCCAGCGCCGGTTGGGATCGCGCAGAAACTGCGCGTGTACGAAGTCGAACATTTGTCGTTCCCGACTCTGATCAGGCACCTGGCCATAGAGGTGCGTTGCCATCAACAGCGGATACTGGCCGGCCGGGTCAAGGTCCAATATCGCGGTCAGCCATTCAATTACGCGCGAATAGTCGAGCTCGCGGAACGGAATGCTGATGCCCGGTTGATTGTCGAATGCCTGCAGGTACAAGGTCGTTAACTGCGCCAGCGCGACGGGTTCGCCCAAACTCGTGACACGCAGCATTGACGACACCGGTGGCGAATCGAGCGCCTCGGCGCGCGCAACCGGTTTGGGTTGTGCAGACTGCGACGCAACTTGCAGGGCCAGTGTAAGCGCTAATGCTGCGATCACCGCGCGTGGAACGGCAGTCAGCGGTCGCTCATCGCGCATACTTATAAGTTGCGCCGATAAAAGTCGAACATCGCAGCAGCGACGAGCAGCGCTGTATAAACGACGGCTTGCGCCGCGCAGGCGCCCACGGCCGGCCATCCAGCGGCACCGTCCGCGAGCCAGCCGCTCTGTGTAAAGCGGTCCATGGCAGGCAACACCAGCGCGAGCAGATCGATCGTCCAGACAATCGCCTGATGCGAGAGCGATTTGTCGTCGATTATCGGGGCGGCGCTGATTAACTGGATGGACGCCATTGCGCGGGAAAGCAGATAAAACCCGGCGACGAAACTGGCGGCCGGCATTAATTGCGTAAACGTGAGAACGCAGAACAGGCTCATTGCCGCGACCAGCAGTAGTTCGAGCGTGAGTGAAGCTGTCCACTGCAAAACCGCGGAAAGTGGGGCGAGCATCCATTGCAATGCGCCGGCGACCAATGCCATCAGCAGCGCGATCAGGGCGAAGCCCAGCAGGCGCCCCAGGATATAGTCAGCGCGCCGCAAATCAAACGACAAAGTAAGTTCCAGGCCCTTGTCGTTCAATTCACGCACGAGCGTAGTCAAAATATAAAGACTCAGCACAAAAACCGAAACCATGCGCGAGGCGGCAGCGGTAAGGGTGATGTGGATGCGGGTGCTCTCGGTGATTGCCAGTTGCTGAGCAAAATATGCGCCGCACCAGACGATCGCCAGTGTTATGACGAACAACCACAGGAGCCGCGTGCGCCAGGCCTCCAGCAGAGTGAATCGCGCGAGTGTCGCTATTTGTTGCCGACCCATGGAATAATTGGTGCCTGCGCTGAAATTCGCTCAGTATAACCAAAGTGTGATCAGCCCAGCCAAGGCGTTGAGGAGACTATAGCGGTGAACGAAGCGGCTTCAGCTAACCGGCAATCACTGATAATGTCGCGGCCGCAGTTATGGTTCGCCGGCATGCTGCTGGCGCTGCATGCATCGCTGGCGTGGGGAATCGAATCCCTTTTTTCGCGCGCGATGCTGCTGGTGCATTTCGGCATTTTTCTGATCTGGCAGCCGGTCTGGCGCGGCGAGCGCAATCTCGACTCGCGTCAGGCCTTTCTCGTCGTCATCGTGGGCCTGCTGCTGGCGGGCTGGAACAACTGGTGGCTGATGGCCGCATGGCTCGCCGTGCTGTTCGCGCTGATCGGCGGCAATTTGCTCGGCGGCGAACAGGCGCGCCAGCGATTGGCGGCGTTGATTGCCGCGTTATACCTGTTGTCGCTTCTGCTGATATGGGTGGTGCCGCATTTATTCGTGGACCAGCAATTTGATACCGCATTGGTCGCCACGGTGCGCTATGTGTTGCCGGTTTTGCCGCTCGCCATGATCGCGATCCCAATGCCGGCTGCCAATCGCTCGTCGCCGCTTGCAGTCGATCTTTTTTACAGCCTGCTGCTTTTTCTGCTGGTGACGGGGCTCGTGCTCGGCAGCTTTGTCGTGAAGCAGATCAGCCACGGCAACTACCCGCTCGCGCTCGCGCAGAGCCTCATGGTAATGGGGATCGTGCTGGTTTCCATCAGCTGGTTGTGGAACCCGCATACCGGCTTTACGGGAATTGGCCATCTATTGTCGCGCTATTTGATGAGCCTGGGCCTGCCGTTCGAGCGCTGGGTCAAAGGCCTGGCTGACCTCGCGGAGCGTGAGCGCGAACCTGCGCGTTTCCTGTCGCTTGCGCTGCAAAACATGTGCGAGCTGCCGTGGGTCGAAGGTTTGTCGTGGCAAACGGCGCATAGCAGCGGCGAACTTGGCGCGCGCTCGCGCTTTCAGGCGGAATTCGCGTTTCAGGATCTTATGCTCACGTTTAACACCAAGTGGTCGTTGAGCCCCTCGCTGCTGCTGCACCTGAAGCTGCTGACCCAGATGCTGGGACACTTCTATGAAGCGAAGCAGCGTGAAGAGGTGCAGCGCACGAACGCGTATACGCAGGCGATCTACGAAACCGGCGCGCGGCTTACGCATGACGTAAAGAATCTGTTGCAGTCGCTGCGCGCACTCTGCGCGGCCGCGGAAATCAGCAACGCCGAGGAAGCGGCTGCGCTGCAGGGCCTGGTAAAACGGCAGCTTCCGCAGATCGCGCAAAGGCTGACCGTGACGCTCGAAAAACTGCAGGCGCCGCAGCCCGCGTCAGTCCAGCAGATCGACGCGAGGGCGTGGTGGGAAGGGCTCAGACAGCGCTATACGCGAAATGAAATCACTTTTGCGAGCAATGAAATGAGCGACGGCATCAGTCTGCCCGGCGAATTGTTCGACAGCGTAGCCGAGAACCTGCTGCAGAACGCGATCGCGAAAGCGCAACAGCAGGTCGGCATGCGTATCAATGTCGAGTTCGAACCTGCCGGCGGCGGGCGCCTTACGATACGCGATGAAGGCGACAGCGTGCCCAAAGCGGTGGCCGCGCGGTTGTTCGCGGCGCCCGTACCGTCGCGCAACGGTCTTGGCATCGGGCTTTATCAGGCGGCCAAACAGGCGGAACAGGCCGGCTACAGCCTGGAGCTTGTCAGCAATATTGCCGGCAACGTCTGCTTCGAGCTGCGCAAAAACCGCGTAACGCCCGCGCAGGGTAGCTAGCGAGCGATGATGCGGGCGGTAAACGGCATGACCGCACCGACTATGAGCGTTACTTTGGGCGTGAATATTCCGGCGTCGATGACCGCGCTGAAAGTGGTGCTTGAGCACGCCGGCAGGGACGTGCATTCCGGCGCGACTGCGTAAGTCATCGAAGTGCGCCAGTTGGCGTTGAACCACCCCGGAAAAGCGCTGCCGGGCCAGCCGGCGCCGGGCGTCAGGTTTCGGGGCAGCAGGCCTGTAGCAGTCGAAGCGGATGGCAGGCACAAATTCGGATCGCCGTGCGGCTGACACGAAAAGTCGGCAGGCAATGCGGCATTGGGCAGCACCGAATTGGCAACGAAGTATCGATTCAGGCCGATGGTTATTTCGTTGGCGACGCGCTTTTCCACGATCGCCATCAGGTCGGCGACCGTAATCGTCATCAATCTGTCGTTGAAATCGGCGCTTGCAGTCTGCACGCTGAACGCTGCACCGCCCGTTGCATTCGCGCCCTCGAGATAGTTGGTGACATTGCTTTGGTTGGCAACGCCGCTGCGCGATTGCGTACCGAGTGCCGCGCCCGGCGAAAAAATGACCGCAACGACATTGGTCAAAGGGGCATTGCCGGCGATCGACAGCGTGCCGGATGTCGAGTCATTGATAAGCACGACGCTGGCATAGTCCCGGAAATTCGGCGACAGCGCGTACCACAGGTGTTCGCCGTCTGCGTCACGCAGATCCGCGAGACCAAGCGTGCGCCACGGCAAACGCCCAAGATAGCTCGGGCAATTGTGGCCGGCAAACAGATCCGCAATGCCGTCGTTGGGAACATTGTTTCCCGCAATATTCGTCACCAAGTCCGGGCATGGCAGGCTGCCGGGCAGGGAGCTGTCGATCGTCGCGCGCCCGATCAGCGCCTGTTTGGCCTGCGCCAGTGCAGAGGCCGTTTTCCGCTCGCGTTCGCTGAAGACCATGTTGGTGCCGAGTGATGTGCCGAACCAGCTTGCGCCGACGACGACCAGCACCGCGATCATAAAAATGGCGACATTGCCGCATTGTCGGCCATTGCACTTTGGTTTACGCTTGGACATCAGCAACCGGCATCGAGTGTGCGACACGGGGCAAGCAGGAATTATGACGATGTCAGAAAACGACCGGCTTGTAAAGCGGGGCTAGGTGCAGCCGGAAATTCAACCCACAATTCAGCGGGATCAGGGCAGTTTTTGCGCCGACACGAGCCGGCTGAACAGGATGTTCGAAGACAGCGAAGTCACGATATCGTCGAATTCCGAACCTGCGACGGACGAATAAGTGCGGCTGACGAAAGTGCGGTCGAATTTTGCATGCGCCGTAAGGGTTACATTTTCAAGCTCATCAGAGCTGGTCGGCGGCTGCTGTGCCCCGTTAGGGCCCGATGAGTAGGCCACTGCAGGCACATTGTTGGTCACCATATTCACCGCAGCACAG